>JAJYPZ010000099.1 GCA_021794855.1 Pseudomonadota bacterium
CGCCGCTGGAACCGGAAGGCAGGTACAGCGATATCAGGCTCAAATTGCCGAATCGCGCTTCCAGATAGCGTCCTTCGGCATCGATGTCGGCGATCCCCAGCCCCACGATCACTTCGTCAGCCGGGACCTTGCTGTAAATTCCGACGCCGCTATAGCCCTTTTTTTCGGCATAATGAAAATAGCCGTGATACCCGTCCGGGCGCAACATTTCCGCCCGCATATCGCCAGCTTGGGCTTTAATTTCCTGCACACAGACAAAATCGGCACTCTGAGATTGCATCCAGCCGAAAAAACCTTTACTCGCCGCCGAACGGATACCGTTCAAATTGGCAGTTATAATACGCATTTTATTATTCCCATATTCATTGCCATGTTCGATTTCAGACATCAGTTCCTGCGCTTCGCCATAGAGCAGAACGTATTGCGCTTCGGCGAATTCCAGACCAAAGCCGGCCGGATCAGCCCCTATTTTTTTAATGCCGGCCTGTTTGCCGACGGCACAGCCTTAAAGCAACTGGGAGAATTTTACGCTAAAGCTATCGTTGCTGCCGGAATTGAATACGATGTCCTGTTCGGTCCCGCCTACAAAGGCATTCCTTTAGTCGCGTCGACCGCCATCGCTCTGGCGGGATCCGGACGAAACGTGCCGTACAGCTTTAACCGTAAAGAAGCCAAAGATCACGGCGAAGGCGGCAATATCGTCGGTGCGCCGCTGCAAGGACGCATCCTCATCATCGACGATGTCATCTCGGCCGGCACCTCGGTACGGGAATCGATAGAACTGATCCGCAGCCATGGCGCCACTCCTGCGGGGGTAATCATCGCCATCGACCGGATGGAACGCGGAACCGGGAACTTATCCGCAGCGCAGGAAACTATATCACTATATAACATCCCGGTTTTTGCCATTGCCACTCTGGACGATTTGCTGGCCTATTTGCAAACCGGCGTAAACATGGAACAATATGCCATAGCAATTGCGCGCTATCGCGCTACGTATGGAACCCAATCCTTATGAAAATACACGATCGGCGTTTGTGGGGAATTCTGTTTGTATTATCCGTCTGCAGCGATGCGCATGCCGATATTTATAAATGGAAAGACGCGCAGGGCGAAATTCATTATTCGAATTCGCTGCCTGCTCAAGCGGCCGGATACGCCAACATCGAACTCGACAAACACGGCTTGATAGTCAAGCAGAAAGCCGCTGCGCCTACGGCGGAACAGCGTGCTGCCGAAGCTGCGGAGCAAGCGCATCAGGCTGCCGAACAGCAATCGCAGACCGAACAGAAGCGCCACGACACCGCACTGCTGAATACCTATACCAGTCCGGCAGAAATCGATTTGGCGCGAGACCGCAATTTGGAACAGACGAAACTGATCATTAACGGCACCAAATCCCGCCTCTCACCCTTACTCGACAAACAGGCCGCGCTGGTAAAGCAGGCCGGAGGCAAAATTCCCGTCAGCGGCCCGCTGGCGGCCGAGTACAAGGACAATGCGCGCCACATTACAGAACTGCAAGGCATGATAGGCAGGAAAAACAAGGAGATGGACGCCATACGCGCCCGATTTGCGGCGGATAAGGCCCATTTTATCCAGCTGACGACCAGCGCGCCGGCTGTCTCGGGCCCCGCTCCGGGAGGAGTCGGACCTGGCGCCTCTGCTGGCGCAGCCGTCATGCCGGCGGTTAAACCATAAGGTCAGACCGGCGCTGCCCCGTCAAACCCGGGTTTGGTTTAATTTCTGCAGCAAAATGTCGTTGAGCTGCTGCGGATTCGCCTTGCCCTTCATCGCTTTCATCGCCTGACCGATCAGATAACCCAGCATTTTATCTTTGCCGGCGCGATATTCCGCCACCTGCGACGAGTTTTCCGCCAGCACCCGGTCGACGGCGGCGCTGATGGCTCCGCTATCGGATACCTGTTTCAGGCCGCGTTGCGCAATGATCGCGTCGACCTCTCCCTCGCCTTGCCACAGCGCTTCGAACACTTCCTTCGCGAGCTTGCCCGACAAAGTGCCGTCGCCGATGCGAGCGATCAGCTGCCCCAGTTGCAATGCCGTAACCGGACATTGAGCCAGTTCCATTTCATGGCGATTGAGCGCTGCGGATAATTCCCCCATCGCCCAGTTGGCGCAATGCTTGGCCAAACCGCCCGAAGCCGCGACCGCCTGTTCGAAATATTCCGCCATCGCCTTGCCGGAAGTAAGTATGCCTGCGTCATAGGCGGAAATCGCATATTGCGCGACGAAGCGTTCGCGCATGGCGGCGGGCAACTCCGGCAGGGCGGCGCGAGTACGCACTATCCATTCCTCGGATATCACCAGCGGCAACAAATCGGGGTCGGGAAAATAACGGTAATCGTAGGCGTCTTCCTTGCTGCGCATGGTACGCGTCTCGTCGCGGTCGGGATCGTACAGCCGCGTTTCCTGCCGTACTGTGCCGCCATCCTCATTGATTTCGATCTGCCGCTGCGCCTCAAAATCGATGGCGCGTTCGAGAAACCGGAACGAATTGAGGTTCTTGATCTCGCAGCGCGTCCCCAGTTCCGTACTGCCCAGCGGCCGCACCGACACGTTGGCGTCGCAGCGAAAACTGCCTTCCTGCATGTTGCCGTCGCAGATTCCCAGCCAGACGACCAGTCCGTGCAATGTTCTGGCGTACGCTACCGCTTCGGCGGAACTGCGCATATCCGGCTCCGAAACGATTTCGAGCAAGGGCGTGCCGGCGCGATTCAGATCGATCCCGGTCATGCCGTGAAAATCGCCGTGCATCGATTTGCCGGCGTCTTCCTCCAGATGCGCACGGGTAATGCGCACGGTTTTCTCCCCGCCCGCAAGCAGTATGGTCAGGCTGCCGCCCTCGACCACGGGATGATCCATCTGGCTGATCTGATAGCCTTTGGGCAAATCCGGATAGAAATAATTTTTTCGCGCGAACACCGAACGGCGGCTGATGTTGCCGCCGACGGCCAGGCCCAGACGGATCGCGCGCTCGACCGCGCCGCGGTTGAGCACCGGCAGGACGCCGGGCAAGGCGATATCGACGGCGCTGGCCTGCGTATTGGGAGCAGCGCCGAATTGGGTACTGGAGCCGGAGAATATTTTCGTTTGCGTAGAGAGCTGGGTATGCACTTCCAGCCCGACAACAATTTCCCATTGCATGATATGAACCTTTTTATTATCCGGCGCTAAATTTGATCCGGCATGCGCGTATGCCAATCGGTCGCCTGCTGGTAGCGATGCGCGACGCCCAGCAATCTCGCTTCGCTGAAATAATTGCCGATCAGCTGCAAACCGACGGGCCGGCCGTTTTTATCCATGCCGCAAGGTACCGACATGCCCGGCAAACCGGCAAGATTAACCGCGATAGTATAAATATCGGACAAATACATCGCTATCGGGTCGTCTGCCTTATCGCCGAAACTGAACGCCGTTTCCGGCGTGGTCGGCCCCATGATGACGTCGCAGCGGGTGAACGCCTCGGTAAAATCCTGCGCAATCAGGCGGCGTATTTTCTGCGCCTGCAGATAATACGCATCGTAATAGCCGTGCGACAGCACGTATGTGCCTATCATGATCCGGCGTTTGACTTCGGCGCCGAATCCTTGCGCCCGAGTCTGCTCGTACATGTCGTTCAAATCGGTGTAATCCGGCGCCCGATACCCGTAACGCACGCCGTCGAAGCGCGCCAGATTGGTCGATGCCTCGGCGGGTGCGAGCACGTAATACACCGGTATCGACAATTGCGTATTGGGCAGCGTGATGTCCACCGTCTGCGCGCCTAATTTGCGATACTCGTCCAGCGCCGCCTCCACCGCGCGAGCCACTTCTTCGCTCAGGCCTTCGGCAAAATATTCGCGCGGCAAACCGATTTTCAAACCGGCCAGCGGTCGCTGCAAATCGCGGGTATAGTCTTCGGCCGGACGTTCCAGACTGGTGGAATCGCGCTCGTCGAAACCGGCCATCACATTCATCAGCAGCGCGCAATCCTCCGCCGACTTCGCCATCGGGCCCGCCTGATCTAGGCTCGAAGCAAAAGCGATCATGCCGTACCGCGACACCACGCCGTAAGTCGGTTTGAGGCCGGTAATCCCGGTCAGCGCGGCAGGTTGCCGTATCGACCCGCCGGTATCGGTACCCGTCGCCGCGGGCGCCATGCGCGCCGCCACCGCCGCCGCTGAACCGCCCGAAGACCCGCCCGGCACCGCCGTACGGTCCCAGGGATTTTTTACCGTGCCGAAATACGAAGTTTCGTTCGACGAACCCATCGCGAATTCGTCCATATTGGTCTTGCCCAGACTCACCATACCGGCATTTTTGAATTGGGTCACGACATGCGCGTCGTAAGGCGCGATAAAATTTTCCAGCATTTTCGAGCCGCAGGTCGTACGCCAGCCGTCGGCGCAAAAAATATCCTTGTGCGCGACCGGGATTCCCGTCAGCATCGCCGCATTGCCCGCCGCAATCCGTGCATCGGCGGCAGCCGCTTCGGCCAGACTCAATTCGGCGCTGACGGTAACGAACGCATTCAGCTCCGGATTCAAATCGGCAATACGATCCAGGTATAAGCGCGTCAATTCTGCGCTGGAAATTTTTTTCTGCGCAAGCATTGCGGCGAGTTCGGTCAAACCGGCATTGATCATGGTCGTTCGGCTCCGTTATTCTATGACTTGCGGAACCAGATACAAACCGCCAGCCACTTGCGGAGCAATCGCCTGGAACTTTTCATGCCGGTCGGTTTCTGTAACGATATCGTCGCGCAGACGCTGCTGCAGGTCTTGCGCGTGCGCCATAGGCTCTACGCCAGCGGTATCGACCGCCTGCATTTGCGCAATCAGACCGAAAATGCCGTTAATTTGTTGCTGATAAATAGTTGCTTCTGCATCGCTGACGGCGATGCGGGCAAGACGGGCGACCCGTTTTACATCGTGCAGGGTAAGGGACATGATTATGCAAATCTTCACAGGAAACAAGTCCGTTAGGGTATCATACTACGTTTAGGTCAGGCTACTAACCTGCCAGTATGGTTCACTGGGAAATTCTGGTAAAGTAGACTGTACTTAGTCGATCAATTCTTTACTTAACGAATATAACTATCATGTTTGGATCATTACGCGGTTACTTTTCTACTGATTTGGCAATTGATTTAGGAACGGCAAATACGCTGATCTACGTTCGCGGCAAAGGCATCGTACTGGATGAACCCTCGGTGGTCGCCATACGTCAGGATGCCAACAGCGCCAAGAAAACCATACAGGCTGTCGGCCTGGAAGCCAAGCAGATGCTCGGACGCACGCCCGGCAATATTACGGCGATACGGCCCATGAAAGACGGCGTGATCGCCGACTTCACCATTACCGAGCAGATGCTCAAATATTTCATCAAGAAAATCCACGATACACGGATGTTCCATCCCAGTCCGCGCATTATCATTTGCGTGCCGTGCGGTTCGACGCAGGTCGAACGGCGCGCCATCCGCGAATCCGCGATCGGCGCGGGCGCCCGTCAGGTATATCTTATCGAGGAACCGATGGCGGCTGCGATCGGCGCCGATCTGCCGGTAGCCGAAGCAACAGGTTCGA
>JAJYPZ010000100.1 GCA_021794855.1 Pseudomonadota bacterium
ACGGAAAGTGCACGAGTCGCCGGATAATCTGGTGGTCATGGGGCGGGTTGCCGCTCCGTACGGGGTCAAGGGCTGGTTTAAAATTCAGACCTTCAGCGAAGCGCTCGACACGCTGGCCGATTATCCGCAGTGGTACGTAGGCCGCGATAACGACAGGCGGATTTATACCGTCGCCGAAGTCAAAACCCATGTCAAGCTGCTGGTTGCAAAACTGCAAGGCGTAGACGGGCGCGATGCCGCGCTGGCCTTGAAAGGCTGCGAAATCGCCGTGGCGCGCGAAGATTTGCCTGCTGCGCCCGAAGGCGAATATTACTGGTCAGACTTGATCGGTATGGCGGTGAAGAATCTGCGCGGCGAGCCGTTCGGATCGATCGCCCAGATATTGGAAGCGGGCGCCCACGATGTGCTGGTGGTGCGCGGCGAACGCGAACGTTTGATTCCGTTTGTCGGCCAGATCGTGCGCGAAGTGGATTCGGCGGCGCGTACCGTTATCGTCGACTGGGAGCTGGATTACTGATGACCTTGCAAATCGATGCGGTGACCCTGTTTCCGCAAATGTTTGCGGCGGTCAGCGAATGCGGAATCAGCGGTCGGGCGTTTGTCCGCGGACACGCCGAACTGCAATTATGGAATCCGCGCGATTTTACCGCGGATAACCACCGGACGACCGACGACCGGCCGTATGGTGGTGGTCCCGGAATGGTGATGCTGGCGGAACCGCTGGCGGCGGCGCTGGATGCGGCGCAAAGTCGGCAGCAGGAAAAAGGGGTGGCGCGGCCGCACCGGATTTATCTGTCGCCGCAGGGGCGCAGGCTCGATCACGCTCTGGTGATGGAGCTGGCGGCCCGGCCCGGTTTGATCTTGCTGGCGGGGCGTTACGAAGGCGTAGACCAGCGGTTGCTGGACGAATACATCGATGAGACGATTTCCATCGGCGATTATGTGTTGTCCGGCGGCGAACTGGCGGCGATGGTAGTAATAGACGCGATAGTCCGGCAGTTGCCGGGCGTGCTGGGAGACGCGGATTCGGCGCAGCAGGATTCCTTTGTGAACGGCTTGCTCGATTATCCGCATTATACCCGCCCCGAAGTGTATCGCGGAGTGGCGGTGCCGGCAGTGCTGACCGGGGGCAACCATGCGCTGATACAGCGCTGGCGGCTGCAGCAGTCTTTATGGCTGACCAGAAAATATCGGCCGGATTTATTGGCCGTACGCGGTATGAGTGCAGCAGAAACACGCTTGCTGGCGGAATGCCGGCAGGATAATCAACCGGATTAGGAGTTTCTGGGATAGCCAGTACGAATCCGGCAACAATAAACCCCGTGCGTCAAGCGGCGGCTTGCTCCGTGCGGTAAGGGCCTGTTAACGGGCCTACAGGTCCAAGACCTTAATTTAATTCAGGAGAAACGCAATGAATCTGATACAGCAGCTGGAACAGGAAGAAATCGCTCGCCTTGGCAAAACCATCCCCGATTTTGCGCCCGGCGACACCGTAATCGTCAGCGTCAAGGTCAAGGAAGGCACGCGCGAACGATTGCAGGCGTATGAAGGCGTGGTCATCGCCAAACGCAACCGCGGCCTGAATTCCGCGTTTATCGTCCGCAAGATTTCCGCCGGCGAAGGCGTAGAGCGTACTTTCCAGACTTATTCGCCGCTGGTGGAGAGCATAGAAGTCAAGCGTCGCGGCGACGTGCGCCGGGCGAAGCTGTATTACCTGCGCGAGCGCTCCGGCAAGTCCGCACGGATCAAGGAAAAACTGCCTACCAGCAAGCGCAAGACGGCTGCTGCGGTTTAAGTCAGTGGCGACGGGGACTGCTACGGTAATTCGCCGTTAGTTCCTGCAGGTTTGATGCGCGTCAGTTGGTTTGACGCAGAAAAGGCGCTTCGGCGCCTTTTATTTTTGCAGGCTGAAATCCAATGCCAGTTGTTTTAACGCTGTCCACGGATCGTCTTGATCCAGGCCCTTGATCATGCGGTCGATGGCAGCGGCCCGGCGCAGGCATTGCGTCAATGTCCCGGGTCTGATCCGTTGTAATGCCGCCTTGACAGCCGGCTGCCGGCTTTCCCAGACGCCGGCGTCGCGCAGTAGCTGCGGTGATGGCGTACCTCCGTGCGGTGTTGCTTTCAGTCGGGACAGTATGCGCAATTCCCGGGTAACTGCCCACAACGCCAGCGTAGCAGTTTCGCCTTCGTTGCGCAGCCCGTCCAGGATGCGGATCAAGCGCGTAATATCGCCTGCCAGCAGCGCGTCGGCCAACTTGAACACATCGTAACGGGCGACATCCAGCACCGCATCGCGTACGCTGGCGAAATCGAGCGGGCCTTCGGGAAACAACAGAGCCAATTTGCGTATTTCCTGCTGCGCCGCCAGTAAATTTCCTTCCACTTTTTGAGTCAGAAAGCGCAGCGTGTCCTGGTCGGCACGCTGGCTCTGCAGAGCCAGCCGTTCGCCTATCCAGCGCGGCATCTGTTCGAGGCTGACCGGATAAACGGCGACGACGGCGCCGTGCTGCTCGATCGCGCCGAACCATTTGGCGGCAACGGTCGTCCGGTCCAGTTTTGGCAAGGTAATCAGGGTCACGCTATCGGCCGGCAAGGCCGTGCAGTAGGCCTGCAATACTTTGCTGCCGTCATTGCCGGGCTTGCCGGACGGTATGCGCAATTCTATGAAGCGGCGGTCGCCGAACAAGGACAGGTTATTGCCGATTTGAAGCAAATTCTGCCAATTGAACCGGCCTTCCGCCTGATGAATTTCCCGCTCCTGATAACCCCGCTCGCGCGCCGCTTGCCGGATGAGGTCCGCGCTTTCCAGAATCAGCAGGGGCTCGTCGCCGTAAATGCAATATAACGGTTGCAGGTCTTTGGCTAAATGCCGGGCGAGTTGTTCGGGTTTGATGCGCATGGCCTGACTGACGATCGGCTAATGCAGCAGTGCAATCCTGCGCAATATCTGCTGGGCAGCATCGTTCTGCATGTCCTGATAAAGGAAATTTTCTTCGTCGCCGTACGCATAAGGCTGCGAGTTGTTATAGCTCATATCGCGGCTAAGTATGATTTCCGCCGGTTTGACCAGATCCTTGTCGTGTGCGAGCAAGCGGTATTTGGCGTGATACTGCAATTGATATTCGGCTACCTGCCCGGCGCCGTTAAGAGCGAGAATAACCATGGTACTGGTTTCGGAAATGATCTGTATCGTTCTTTCCGCACTGGCGGCCGATTTCGCCAGGCGGTTTTTATGTCCGCCGGAAGTGATGATTTTACGTAATTTCACGACCAGCGGCGAGGCGCTGCTGCCTTCTACGTATACTGAAGAAAACGGGATGTCGACCTGGGAGCGTAAATGGAAACCGCAGGCTGTCAGAGTGACGCTGAGCATCAGGGCGATCAGCCACCGGAAATGAAGAAAATTTTTCATGTCGTCAGTTTAACATAATAGAGATTGAAGCAATCAGACTACGATATTGACCAGACGACCGGGGACGACAATGACTTTCTTCGGTATTTGCCCGGCCATGAATTTCTGTACGCCTGGCTGATCCAAGGCCATCCGTTCTATCTCCGCCGCATCGGTGCTCTTGGATATGCTCAGTTCGCCGCGTAGCTTGCCGTTGACCTGTATCATTATCGTGATCTCGTCCTGCGTCATGGCATCGGCATCGGCGACCGGCCAGGTCGTGGCGAAGGTAGCCGAATCGGGCCGCAGTTCGCGCCACATGGCAGTACAGATATGCGGCACGATAGGAGCGAGCATGACTACGATATGTTCCAGCGCTTCCTGCACGACGGCGCGTGCGAATGAACCGGAATTGTCGAGCCTGGTCAGCGAGTTGAGCAATTCCATCGTTGTGGCGATAGCGGTATTGAAGGTCTGGCGGCGGCTGTAATCGTCGCTGATCTTGGCTATGGCGTGGTGCAACTGAAAGCGCAGCGCTTTGAGCTCTGGATTGAGTTCGCCGCGCCGATAAGCCGTAACGAGGCCGCCATTGACGTGTTCCGCACAAAATTTCCACAAGCGCCGCAAAAAACGATGTGCGCCTTCGACGCCTGCATCCGACCATTCCAGGCTCTGTTCGGGAGGCGCCGCGAAAAGCATGAACAGGCGCGCGGTGTCGGCGCCGTAACGGGCAATGAGTTGCTCCGGGTCGACGCCGTTGTTTTTGGATTTGGCCATTTTTTCCGTGCCGCCTATGGTCACCGGCAAGCCGTCGGCTTTGAGTACGGCATCGAGAGGACGGCCGCGCTCATCGGTGCGGACGTCGACTTCGGCGGGGTTGAACCAGTCTTTTTTACCCTCGCCGAGGTCGCGGTAGAAAGTCGGGGCGATGACCATGCCTTGCGTCAACAAACGGGCAAAAGGCTCGTCGGAGCGGAGCAGACCCTGATCGCGCATGAGTTTGTGAAAAAAACGCGCGTACAGCAGATGCAGAATGGCATGTTCTATGCCGCCGATATATTGATCGACAGGCAGCCAGTGATCGGCGCGTGCGTCGAGCATGGCGCTGTTGCTGTCGAAACTGGCGTAGCGCGCGTAATACCAGGAAGATTCGACGAAGGTATCCATGGTGTCGGTTTCGCGTCGGGCCGGCCGACCGCAAACCGGGCAATCGCAGCGGTAAAATTCGGCCATCCCGGTCAGCGGCGAGCCGGCGCCGGTCACAACGACGTCTTCGGGCAGGACCACCGGCAACTGATCGGCAGGCACCGGCACATCTCCGCAATGCTCGCAGTGCACAATGGGTATCGGACAGCCCCAGTAGCGTTGCCGCGAGATGCCCCAGTCGCGCAGCCGGAACTGCGTGCGCTTGCCCCCGAGTTCGAGTTCGGCGAGATCGTCGGCGACTGCATTGAAGGCGGTATCGAAATCCAGACCGTCGTATTTGCCGGAATTGATGCAGAGACCGTGGTCGGCGTAGCTGTCCTGCCAGGGGGCGATTGCTTCGGTATAAGCGCCGTCGGCCGGCACGATGACGGTTTTTATGGGCAAGCCGTATTGTACGGCGAATTCGAAATCGCGTTCGTCGTGAGCGGGCACCGCCATGACTGCGCCTTCGCCGTAACCCATCAAGACGTAATTGGCGACCCACACCGGTAATCTGGCGTCGTTGAGCGGATGGCGCACAAACAGGCCGGTATCCATGCCTTTTTTGACCTGGGTGGCGACATCGGCTTCCGCCACGCTGCTGCGTCGGCATTCGCTGATGAAATCGGCCAGCGCGGAATTGTTTTCGGCGGCCCGCAGCGCCAGCGGATGCTCTGCGGCTACGGCGACGTAGGTTGCACCCATCAAGGTGTCCGGGCGCGTAGTGTAAACTTTGAGGACGCCGTCATGCCGGATGCTGTCGCGGTCGTAAGGAAAATGCACTTCGCAGCCGAAACTTTTGCCTATCCAGTTGCGCTGCATGGTTTTGACCTGTTCCGGCCAGTGCGGCAACTGGTCCAGGCCGCTCAGCAATTCGTCGGCGTAAGCCGTAATGCGCATGAAATACATGGGAATGTCGCGTTTTTCGACCAGCGCGCCGCTACGCCAGCCTCTGCCGTCTATGACCTGTTCATTGGCCAATACGGTGCAGTCGACCGGG
>JAJYPZ010000101.1 GCA_021794855.1 Pseudomonadota bacterium
CCTTTAGGATCCGGCACGCGGGAAATATCCATGCTGAAATCGATGGCGCTCATGATGCCGTCGCCGAATTCTTCATGTATCAATGCCTTGATAGTCGTACCGTAGACATTGATCAATTCATAAAAACGGTAAATCAGCGGGTCGGCAGGGACCACCGTGGGTAGCGAGCCTTTGTACGGCACGATTTGCAACGCCGTGACGGCCTCGGCCGGTAACGCGAGCAATTTCCCTATCGTTGCGGCTTGCGTCTCGTCCAGCGTCATCTGTCCTAACAGCGCGGCAGTCGTCCATTCTTTGGAAAGACCGATTTCATGGGCGATATCGGCCCATTTCAGCCGCTTTTCCAGTTTGGCGGCGATTATCAGCTCGGTAACTTCGGTGCGATTCATGATTTTTCCTTATAAGGACAGTTAAATTGCATACAGAACGGAGGGTCTCGACGATTGCTGCTGCAAGGGCATCGCGTCATCGCTCTCCTCTCCCGGCCGCACTTCAGGCGGATAGCGTTGCTCGCTCGCTGTCGCAGTCGTTTGAGACAGTTCGCGCGAACGCGTCACCAGAAAATCCACCAGATGATTGCGTATGCGGTAATACTGCGGATCTTTGTGGACATCGTGCCGGGTCCGATTGCGCGGCAGGGTATTGACCACGATTTCGGCGATCCGGGCGCGCGGGCCGTTCGTCATCAGAATAATCTTGTCGGATAACAGCAACGCTTCATCGACGTCGTGGGTAATCATGAACACGGTTTGTCCGGTAGCGGCACAAATTTTAAGCAGCTCGTCCTGTATCACGCCCCGGGTCAGCGCATCGAGCGCGCCGAACGGTTCGTCCAGCAGCAACATTTTGGGCTGGATGGAAAAGGCGCGGGCGATGCCTACCCGCTGCTTCATGCCGCCGGACAGTTCGGAAGGTTTCTTGTGTCCGGAACCGGTCAACCCGACCAGATCGATAAATTGCAAACAATGTTCACGCACTTGGGCTGAGGACCAGTCGGGCCAGCGCGATTTGACGGCGAACTCGATATTTTTCGTTACCGACAGCCACGGCAGCAAGGCATGGCCCTGAAATACCACGCCTCGATCCAGACTGGGCCCGGATACTTCGCGGCCATCCATGATCACGACGCCCGAACTGGGTTTGTCGAGGCCGGCCAATACGTTGAGTATGGTGGATTTGCCGCAACCGGAATGGCCGACGATGCAGACGAATTCGCCCTTGCCGATGCCGAAATGTATATGCTCGAACACCACCAGCGGCGTTTGTCCGCGACCGCCCGGAAACACCCGGCTCAAATCTTCCACTGTCAGATAATCTGCAGACATGGCGTATCCTCAGTCGTTATAGGCCACCAGCCGCAACAACCGGCCGAAGATCGTATCCAGCAGCATGCCGACCGCACCGATCATCAGAACGGCGAAAATGACGTTGGTCAGGCTCAGGTTATTCCACTCGTTCCAGACGAAATAGCCGATCCCCGTACCGCCCACCAGCATTTCCGCCGCCACAATGACCAGCCACGCAATTCCCATGGAAATCCGCATCCCGACCAGAATCGTCGGCGCGGCAGCAGGAAATATCACCAGAAAAGCTTTGCGCAGCGCCGACACTTCCAGCGTTCTGGCGACGTTTAGCCACTCCTGCCGGACCGAGCCGACGCCGTAAGCGGTATTGATCAGCATCGGCCAGAGCGAGCAGATAAAGATCACAAAGATCGCCGAAGCCGATGCATCCTTGATGGTATAAAGCGCTAGCGGCATCCAGGCCAGGGGCGAAATCGGTTTGAGCAACTGGATAAACGGATTGAAAGCGCGCTGCATCACCGGCGACATGCCGAGCAGAAATCCCAGCGGGATAGCCAGCAAGGCTGCCAGCACAAATCCGGCCAGCACTCGCGCCAGCGAATAACCCAACTGTATCCCTATGCCTTTGTCGTTAGGTCCGCGGTCGTAAAACGGATCCGACAACTGTTTGCGCACGGTATGCCAGAATTCGGTCGGAGTCGGCAGGCCGGATTTGTTCGCCGTATTGCCGCCCATCAGCGCCGCATATTCCGGGCTGAGCCTGGAGGATGCGTGGCTGACGGCACTGTCGGGCTGAGAGGCGAGACTCCAGCCCAGCAGCAGAACCGCCGCTAGCAGGATCGATACCATGAATGCCCTGAGATCGAGCGATTTGATCATCGTCATGCCCTCCTGATCTTGAATGACTTCAAATACTGCTCCGGCCGGGCAGGATCGAACGTCTTGCCCATGACGGTGTGAGTCGCATAATTGGCGGCGGGCGCAGGCAAGCCCATTTCTTTCAGCCGCTTGCGCGCATCGGTGGCCAGGAACACCTTTTCGGCCACCAGCCGGTAATTGACGTCGCCCTTGAGATAGCCCCAGCGCTGGAGTTGCGTGAGCATCCATACCGCCATCGATTGCCAGGGGAACGGGTCGAAATCGATCCGGTCGGGGACATTGCGCACGTGACCCAGACCGTCGGCGAAATGTCCGGTCATGACCTGCTCCAGCACCGGTATCGGCTGATTCAGATAATTGGCCGGCGCGATAGCCTGAATGACGGCGGCGCGATTTTGCGGTTTATGCGCGTAATCGGTGGCGCTGGCGATAGCGCGAAACAGCGCGGCGTAAGTATTGGGATAGTTTTTAATGAATCCCTCCGACACGCCGAACGCGCAGCACGGATGACCGTCCCAGATGTCGCGGGACAAGGTATGAATATAGCCGATTCCCTCGTAAACCGCCCGCTGGTTGAACGGTTCGGGGCCGAGGAAGCCGTCGATATTGCCGGCGCGTAGATTGGCGACCATATCGGGCGGCGACATGATGCGCAACTCGACGTCGTGATCGGGGTCGAGACCGTATTCCGCCAGAAAATAACGCAGCAATAAATTGTGCATGGAATAATCGAACGGCAGACCGAATTTCATTCCTTTCCATTGCCTGGGATCGAGTTTGTCACGGTGTTTGACGTGCAGCGTGATCGCCTGACCGTTGATGTTCTGGATTTCCGCCACTTCCATTGCCTGCGTCTGCGAACCCAGCCCCAGACTGATGGCCAGCGGCATGGGCGAGAGCATGTGCGCAGCGTCGTATTCCTTATCCAGTACTTTGTCGCGAATTACCGCCCAGCCTGCGGTCTTGAGCAGCGAAACATTCAACCCTTCACGCGCATAGAAACCCATCGGCCCGGCCATGATGATAGGCGTCGCGCACGAAATCGGAATAAAACCGATTTTGAGATCCGGCTTTTCCAGCGGCTTGCGTTCGGCGGCCAGCGCCTGAATGGCAGCCAGCGGAAAAAAAGAGGAAACCGCCGCCAGCGCAGTGCCCGCCCCTACTGCGCGGATAAAATTGCGGCGTGTCGAATCGTGCGGGAACAGCGCACGCATCAGTGCGGACTCGATCACCCTGCCGATACGCGCTTCTTCGTCCAGATCATGCTCGACCTCGCTGCTATGGCGACCGCAACTGCAACGCTGCCGGGCAAGCTCGATATCGGGATCGAAAGGATCGTCAAACGCAGACATACGCCACTCCCCTGAAATAAATAAATATCATTCCGTCATGCACTCGGAAAACCGGTTTCTATCGGCAGTGCCGGGTCTCGCGACCATTCGTTCCACGAACCGAAATAGATTTTTACGTCCTTGATGCCGGCTTCTTTCAAGGCCAGAAAAGTATTGGACGCCCGGGCGCCCTTGAAGCAGTAAATATAAACTTTGGAATGAGGCAGAATACCGACGGTCTGACATTCCGCCAGGACTTCATCGCGGGCCTTGAATACGCTGCCGTCAGCCGAAGGTTTCATGAGGCGATACCACTCCAGCCATCGAGCGCCCGGAATACGCCCCTTGCGCGGACAAAAATCCGGGCCGTAAGGAGAAGAACTGATACCGATCCATTCATCCACATCGCGTACGTCAAGCTTGATAATCGACGGATCTTTCACGGCCGCCAGCATTTTTTCCTTGTCTACCATCACAGAGGACGGCTTGACCGGAGCCGGAAATTCGGCGGCAACCGGAATCGCAGCTTCGGTGCTGACCGGCAAACCGGCCGCCAGCCAGGCCCGGTATCCGCCGTGCAAAACTTTAACCTTGGGATAACCCAGATACTGAAGCATGAAATAGCCCCGGCAGGATTGCCCGAAACCGGTATTCATCGCATCTTCGTAAATGACCGCCGTTTCCTTGCCCGACAGTCCGGCGGCACCGAAAGCCGCAGCGAATTTGTGCTGGAGGGAAAGCAGGCTTTCGGGATCGGACATGGAAAGGTAAGTAAATATTTCCCGCAGATTGATCGCGCCCGGAATATGACCCCGAGCGTAAACCTCAGGATCTCTGGTATCGATCAATACGATAGACTCCGAATTCATGCTTTGATGCAGTGGTTCTGGCTCGATCAAAATCCGCTCGCTCATGATTAGTCCTTATTTACAATTAGTCATAAGCCCTCAAAAGCAACAAATATGCCAGACGGAATCCTGCAACCATAAGCGTCATTCGAAAGACAATTTTCTGTTCGCCCGATTTTTGCTTACATTTGTCTACAAAATGTCAGAAAGAAACGCGATGCCACTCGATATGGAAACCCGCTGTCCGCCGGAAATCCTGGCCGACGAAGAATTGCTGGTAATACGCGAAGCCTCTGCGCTTATGAGCAAAAGCCGTGACCAGCATTACGTCATCCGCGAGATCCTTCATCTGCTATCCGAATTGCTGGGCTTGAATCGGGGACGGGTACTGCTGCCCGATACCGCAGCTCAGGAACTGTATCTGGCGCATGCCTACGGCCTGTCGCCGCAAGAGATGAGCCACGGCCGTTTCCGTTACGGCGAAGGCATTACCGGCAGAGTCATGCAGACTGGACAGACAGCCATTGTCCAGGACATCGATAACGAACCGGCCTTTCTGTTTCGCAGCGTTGCACGGGAGCGCTTGCCGCACGAAACAGTCTCGTTTATTGCCATGCCTTTGCAGCAAGGCGGACAGATATTGGGCGTGCTGGGAGTGCATCGCCTGCGCGACCGGCCGCGCCCGCTGGCGCGCGACCTGCAGATATTGGGTATCGTCGCCACCTTGATCGCCCAGGTATTGTTGCTGAATCGCTATATTGAAGAACGCACCGCGCACCTGGAAACGGAGAACCGCGAGCTGAAATGGGCATTGAACAAGGACCCGTCCAGCGTAGGCTCGTTCGGTATAGTCGGAGAATCGATGCCGTTAAGACATGCGTTAAAACAGGTGCTTCAGGTCGCGCAAACCGATGCGACGGTCTTGCTGCTGGGCGAATCGGGCACCGGAAAAGAGCTTTTTGCCCGCGCCCTGCACCTTTCCGGCGCACGCCGCGACCACCCTTTCATCAAAGTGAACTGCGGTGCGATACCGGAAAACCTGTTCGAATCGGAATTGTTCGGCTATGAAAAAGGCGCGTTTACCGGCGCCACCAGCTGTCGTCCGGGTTATTTCGAGCAAGCCGGCAACGGCACGCTCTTTCTGGACGAAATCGGCGACATGCCGCTGGCCATGCAAGTC
>JAJYPZ010000102.1 GCA_021794855.1 Pseudomonadota bacterium
TCGATCGCGCCGACGACAGCGTGGCGTATTTGTACGATCCGACCCACCCGGCGGTCCTGCAGTTGATATCGATTACGCTAAGAGCAGGCGAAAAAGCGGGGAAACCGGTTTCGGTATGCGGCGAAATGGCGGGCGACCCAAAACTGACGCGTTTGCTGATCGGTTTGGGGCTGCGCAGATTTTCCATGCAGCCCGCAAGTTTGTTGAGCGTTAAACAGCAGGTGCTTAAAACTCATATCGGCAATAATGTGAATGTGACGCAAAAAATACTCAAGGCGAGCGACGCAGACAAGATGGAAGGATTTCTGTCGCGGCTGAACCAGTGACAGAGAATTCGTGCGGACAGGCGGCGTGCCCAACCCGTCTTCAATTTTCAGGGAAAGACGTCAGCGACTGACTCCGGCTGTATTGATTTTGCTGCGGAAACGTTCGAGCTGTTCGATCAGATCTACGACCAAAGCCGCCAGTTCCGGGTTAGCGTCGAAATTGCGTTCTATATTCAGCATGCGTCGCGCGCGTATCAGCGCATAACTGCTGAAGCGCAGCGCGCTTAAATCCGCGGGCGATTCATCCAGCAGCAATCCTTCCGTGACCCGTTCGATGACCCACTGCGGCTGTACGCAGCAGGCATGCGCGAGCTCGTGCAGACTTAGCTGCGATTGGTCCAGTATCTGTCCGCTGAGTACGGAATTTTGCGCCATGTTCAGACTCCCATGTTCACCCGAGGGTTAAACGGCAATTCCTGCGCCATGTTTCTATAAATTTTTCGTGCCTGATCGGTGTCGGCCGGAGGTAATGCGATTTCCAGCAACAAATATAAATCTCCCGCGGGGTCGCCCGGAATACCGCGTCCCTTAAGGCGCAATTTACGCCCGTTTTGCGAATTTTCCGGGATTTTTACCTGGACCGAGCCGGCAGGCGTGGGAACCTCGATGCTGCCGCCCAGCGCCGCTTCCCAAGGCGTAACCGGTACGGTTTCATACACATCGCGTTCTTCGACGCGGAAACGCGCATCCGTTTTAAATCGTACTTCGAGATACAGGTCTCCGGCAGCGGCGCCTCCGCTTCCCGCGCCGCCTTGACCGGTAAGCCGGATATGCTGGCCTGCTTTGACTCCTTTCGGTACTTGAATATTGACGGTTTTTTCTTTCATGGAAATTTGGCCGCGATCCGTTGCCGGCACCCGTAACGTGACGGTTTTGCTCGCTCCGCGATAAGTGTCCGCCAGATCGATAACGATTTCGGCATGCCGGTCCTCGCCGCGGACCTGATAAGGACCTTCAGTACGGCCGCGTCGTGCCCGACCGAACAAGTTGGCGAAAAAATCGCTATGGTTCTGCATGTCCCGTTCGGAAAATCCATTGCCGGAAAATTCGAAACCTCCGTTCCAGTTAGGCGGCGGCTTGAATTCCTGTCCGGAACGATAGCCCTGGCCTACCTGATCGTAAGCGGCACGTTTTTCCGGGTCGGATAGCACTTCGTTCGCTTCGTTGACTTCTTTCATTTTTTTTTCGGCGTCGGCTTCCTTGCTGACATCGGGATGATATTTGCGCGCCAGTTTGCGATAGGCTTTCCTGATGTCCTCAGTGGTGGCGCTTTTGCTTACTCCAAGTATCTGATAATAGTCCCTGAATTCCATTTATGCTCCTGCGAATATCGGTCATGACAGAATGCAGCGCGATCGACGCTGCCGAACGCGATAGCCCGATTGATCAGTGCTTGCCGCCTCTAACCGGAATGACATCGATAAAGTCGGCAATTGCCATGACTGTTAACGTATACCATAGCGTGCAAGCGAGTATTATGTCAATCGGACATAATTTACTGATAAGATTATTTACGTAATCAAACACTTTTATAGATCGTATCGGGCATATCGTTCTATGGATAATTCGGACTTATGATTGATATCGGGCTGCAATCCTGATGCAGTCGTTCAGATGAGGGCGGCAATGGTTGTTACCGAACCGGAATACTGGCTATTGGCTGTCGCTGAATTAAGCGAAGCCGATGCTATTTTGAAAAAACTGATTTCGTGTTATCCCGCTGCGAGCATGCAAAGCCGAGGCGATCCGTTTACCACGCTGGCGCGGGCGATCACCGGACAGCAAATTTCGGTCAAGGCGGCGGATTCGATCTGGCAAAGACTGACCGCCTTGACCGAAATTACGCCTGTCGGCCTGCGATCCCAGCCGATAACGAATTTGCGCGGTTGCGGATACTCGCAACGCAAAGCCGAATATTTGCACGATTTGTCCCGTCATTTCGCAGAACAGCTGATCGATGCCGGAGCATGGTCTCAAATGGAAGACGAATCCATTATTTTGGAACTAATTAAAATTCGCGGAATCGGACGCTGGAGCGCAGAAATGTTTCTGATGTTTAATCTGTTGCGGCCAGATGTTTTTCCTGCGGATGATATCGGCTTGCAAAAAGCACTCATTATGCATTATCCTGAATTGGCTTCGCAAAATAAAGCCGGCTGGCGGCAACATGCGGAACGTTGGAGACCATGGCGATCAGTGGCTACCTGGTATTTATGGCGGAGCCTGGATCCGGTTGCGGTGGCATATTGAAAAGTATTCGATTCCATAATTAATATGAATTTCGACGAATTTTGGGATTATAATTGGCCGCTCTGCACCGTATGTTCAATTTTTGATTTAGGAGGTTGTTTTGAAAAATTCTTCACGTCGTTCGTTCCTTAAAACCGCTACGCTGCTAGCCGGCGTTGCGGCAGTACCTGTAACGTTTATGAGTCAGGAAGCCTTTGCTGCCAAAGTTGCCAAAGCTTCCATGCAATATCAGGATACTCCGAAGGGCGATGCTCATTGCAGTAAATGCGTGCAGTTTATCCCGGGGAAATCCGCCACGGCGAAAGGTACCTGTAAAGTGGTCGAAGGTGCAGTAAGCCCTGACGGCTGGTGTCTGGCTTTCACTCCTAAGGCCTGATTCGTTCAGGTGGCTTCGGTTGCATCCGGACTCGATATCCGGATGCAATAATAGGATGCAGTGAGTGTATCTTTGCCGTACGGCTTATCTCAGGTTATGAGTTAAATTTTAAAGCACATTGCTCTGGCCGAATTTACTGCCAGCCGGTAATAACCTTCTACATTGTTTTACCGCACGATCAAATCCATGCTTACAACTGACAGCCTTACTCGTTTTATGTTCGAACACGCTGCGGTGCGAGGAGAAATCGTCAGCCTGGACGAAACCTGGCGCGAAGTGTTAAAGCATGCCGATTATCCGCCGCCTTTGCAAACCCTGCTGGGCGAATTGATGGCTGCCGCAGCCTTATTGATTGCGACGCTCAAATTCGACGGCAGCATGATAATACAGCTACAGAGCGAAGGCGCAGTTAAGTTGCTGGTCGTCGAAGCGACTTCAGCGCTGGCGTTGCGCGCTACCGCAAAATGGGAGGGCGAACTGGGCGAGGGCAATTTTGTGGAGTTGCTGGGTTCGGGCCGTCTGGTAATTACTCTGGACCCGGCCAGTACCGACAAGCAGGCCTACCAAGGCATCGTGCCGCTGGTCGGGCCGAATGTCGCTGCAGCGTTGATGCACTACATGACGCAATCGGAGCAGATAGACACGCATATCGTTCTGGCTGCGGACGACGAATGCGCCGCAGGAATTTTAGTGCAAAAGTTACCGGATAAAGTGGATGCCGATCAAGATGCATGGCAGCGTGCCAGCCAGCTGACCTCTACCGTTAAGGCGGAAGAATTGCTGAACCTGGACGCCCGGCTGATTTTGCACAGATTGTTTCATGAAGAGGATTTGCGCGTCTTCGAGTCTGAACAACTGCATTTCCAGTGCAGCTGTTCGCGGATGCGGGTCGCCGATATGCTCAAGATGCTGGGGCGTGAAGAGGTGGAGTCAGTGCTTGAAGAGCAGGGGAAAATCGAAGTGCAATGCGAATTCTGCAATCGCCAGTACCGTTTCGATTCCATAGACATTGCGCAGTTATGGCTGACTAGTGTGGCCGCTCAGGAAGGCGAGACGCGTCATTGACAGGAAATGGTTGTGTGCCGGATAACGATGAGTTGCCGGAATCATCTTTCCTGCCGGACGATGCTGCGTTGCCATAGCCAGTAAGCAATAAACGTCGCTATGGCACCGACGATAACGACCAGACTGAAAATATGTACGTATTTCTGGATCAGTGCTTCATTCCCGCCTATAAAATAGCCGATCAGCGTCAATACGCTGGACCATAAACCGGCTCCGAGCAAGGTATATCCGCCGAATGTTAACGGATTCATGCGCGTAAGCCCTGCCGGCAAAGAGATCAAATGTCGGATACCGGGGATGAGACGGCCGGTGAAGGTGGAAATTTTGCCGTAGGTCTGAAAAAAACGGTCGGTTTTGTGCAACAGCGGCGGCCGCACGAAAAAATACTTTCCCCAGCGTTCCAGAAACGGTCGGCCTACCCACAGTGCAAACGTGTAATTGATAAATCCGCCGGTGATGCAACCTGCGGTAGCGCTCAGCAGGATCAGGGCCAGATTCATTTTATGCTGGAAAGCCAGATAGCCGGCAGGAATCAATACGAGTTCGGATGGAATGGGGAAAACGGTGGATTCCAGCGCCATCAGGATAAAAATACCGAGATAGCCCCAACCGTGAACGGTGCCGAGTATCCAGTTAACAAAGTTGTGGAGCATAAATTAGCCTATTGGTGAGGAAGGGAAGGACGAATCCTGTTTTGCCAGATATGGGCGTTGATTTTGAGCGCGCGTTCGTCCAGACGGCTGAACTGGCGGTCGTCGACCAACAGTTCGCCGTTTACCCAGACATGGCTGACCAGATTTCGCCCGGCGCTGTATACCAGCGTGGCGATGGGGTCGAAACAAGGCAGCGTATTGAGTTGCGATAATTCGACTGCCACGATATCGGCGCATTTCCCCGGCAGCAGCGAACCGATTTTTTCGTCCAGCCCCAAAGCGCGTGCTCCGTTCAGGGTCGCCATTTGCAGGGCAACCGCCGCCGGCAGCGCGGCGGCATTGCCGGACACGCCCTTGGCCAGCAACGCGGCCAGACGCATTTCATCGAACATGTCCAGTTTGTTGTTGCTCGCTGCGCCATCCGTACCGATGCCGATATTCAGCCCGTATTCCAGCATCGAAGCGACCGGGGCAAACCCGCTGGCGAGCTTGAGGTTGGATGCCGGGCAATGTGCGATATGGCTGCCGTATTGGGACAGGAGCGCCTGTTCGTCGGCGTTAAGGTGCACCGCGTGAACGGCAATCAGGTTCGGCCCGGTCAATCCCAGTTCGTGCAATCTGGCTAAAGGCCGTTGTCGGTATTGCGCCAGACTTTGTTCGATTTCATCCAGCGTTTCGTGCAGGTGTAAATGAATGGGCAGATCGAGTTGATCGGCAAATGCGATCACCTTTTCGAAACTGGCATTACTCAGCGTATACGGCGCGTGAGGCGCCAGGGTAAACGATAATAGCGGCTCGTCGTTCAGCCGGTCGCGCATGGCGAGGCCTTTGTCGAGGTAATCGTCGGGGTCGCTCGC
>JAJYPZ010000103.1 GCA_021794855.1 Pseudomonadota bacterium
GATGCGCATATTTATTCCAATCATATGGATCAGGCGGCACTTCAATTGACGCGCGAACCGCGGCCGTTGCCGACTATGCGGATCAATCCGCAGGTACGGGATTTATTTGCGTTCAAATTCGACGATTTCGAATTGGTGGATTACGATCCTTATCCGGCTATTAAAGCGCCGGTTGCGGTGTGAACGGACTGTGACCGGATTCTGATTGAAACGGCTTCGTCAACGATATCAAAGCTTAATTATAAAAAAATATCATGAACGATTTCAGTAAAAAAAGAGCACTAATAATCGATGACAGCCCGGCTATGTGTTCGTCGTTGCGGATGACATTGAACAATTTCGGCATTACCCGCTGTGAAACGTCGAATTCCGCCAATGAAGCGATTTTCCGGATACGGCAACGCGAATTCGACATTATCGTCTGCGATTATTGTCTGGGGGAAGGTAGCGACGGACAGCAAATACTGGAACAATTGAGGCGGAGCGCCATGATTGCGCAGTCTGTCGTGTTTCTGATGGTGACTGCCGAACGCGATTATGAAAAGGTGGTGTCGTGCGCCGAATTTGCGCCGGACGACTATTTGCTGAAACCGTTTACCGCAGAAACCATCTGCGTACGGTTGGAGCGTATTTTTGAAAAAAAACTGCAATTCGCCCAGTTATATCAGCTGATTGCAGACGGTAAAGCAGAACAGGCTTTGGCCGAGTGCGACCGTATGCTGACACTTAAAAGTAAATTCGCCATGGATCTGATCCGGATGAAGGGCGAATTGCTGATCGCTTTAAACCGGCCTGATGCGGCTAAAAAATTATATGAAGAAATTATTGCTGCACGCGCTATCCCCTGGGCCCGCCTGGGTCTGGCCAAGACCTTGAATCTGGTCGGGGATTCCGGGGCCGCCATCGAAACGCTGGAAGGGGTAATCGGCGAAACGCCGCATTATCTGGAAGCTTACGATACGCTGGCCAAAACGCATGAAATCCAGGGCAATCTTCAACTGGCGCAGGAAGTTCTGGAAAAGGCGGTGGCGGTATCTCCGCAAAGTCTGCTCCGGCAAAGCGCGATGGGAGAAATTGCGTATCGCAACGGCGATCTGGACAAAGCCGCTAAAGCATTCGGTACCGTTGTCGATAAGGGAAAATATTCGTATTTTCGCAATCATAAAGATTTCATCAATTTGAGCCGGGTGTTGATGGAGGACGGCAAACACGACACCGCGCTCTGCACGATTGCGGATGCGCGCAAGAATTTCGACAGTACACCAGAACTGGATCTGGCGAGTTCGGTAATGGAAAGTCTTATTCATCATGCGAGCAAGGAAACGGCGCAATCCGGACAGGCGCTGTCCCGTGCGCTGGAAATTAAAGCGCAGCACGGCTTGAGTCTGGCGGACGGCATAGCGGTCGATCTCGCCAAAGTGTGCTTTTTGAACGGCAAGGAAGAGGAAGCGCGCGAGCTGATCAAGGATATGATCAGTAACTTTTACGAAGATGAAAAAATTCAGTCGGCTGTGCGTGGTATGCTCGACGATATCGGCCGTTCCGACGAGAGCCAAGCACTGATTGAAAACAGCATCGACGGAGTCATCAAATTAAATAATGAAGGAGTGATGCGCGCCAAAAACGGTGATCTGGCCGGATCGGTCGAATTGTTGGTTACCGCTTCGAAGCGCATGCCGCAAAATGTTCAGGTCGCCTTGAATGCAGCTCAGGCATTGATCGTTGAAAGCGATCGCAACGGCTGGAATGACGAAAATATGCGTTTGGCGGCACAATTACTGGCCAATCATGCGGTGCAGCATGGCGGCCTGGAAAAATTCAAGAAAATCAGTATATTGCATAAGGATATACGGCTTAAATACGGAATTGCCGGCAATGAAACCAAGTGAGCCGGGAACGATCGATTTAAAAGTGCTGCTGGCGTCGAATATTCATGAAATAAAAAATTTGCTGTTGCAGCTCATGTTGCGTCTCGATGCCATGAATTCTGCTTCGGCCGACGTAATCGACGCGCGCCGGTTGTGTCGTCGCGTCAACGATCGCATGGTTCAAATGCTGCTGCTGTATGAAATACAGACCGACAAGCTGCAACTCAATCTGATCGCGCATAATCCCGCCGATTTCATCGATGATTTCGTCCGGGAAGCGACAGCGCTGGCTGGCGGCCGTTTTATAATCGAACGCCGCGCAGATGCAATGCCGGATTACTGGTTTTTTGACCGTGAGCTGCTGGAAATGGCAATGCTCAATGCGGTGCATAATGCTTTGCGCTACGCGCGGCAGCGCATAGTTATCGGTGCTGGCGGCACGGAAAACAGCTTGGTACTGAGCGTCGAAGACGATGGCACAGGCTATCCGCCACCGGTTTTGGAACAAACGCTGGCAATGGGGGTGCTAAAATCGGATTCCGGAACTGGTATGGGCTTGTTTTTTGCCCGTATGATTGCGGAAGCGCATAAGAATAAAGACCGGCGCGGCGCTTTAATATTGCATAATAAAGAGGGCGATTCAGGTGCTGTGTTTACCTTGCGATTGCCCTGATGACTTAATGGATTTTACCCTGGCAGACTACAGAAATGAATTTACACGAATATCAAGCTAAACAATTATTACGCGAATTCGGTCTTGATACGCCGCGCGGAATTGTGGTGGAGGATCCGGCGCACGCTGAACTCGCCGCGACCGGCTATCTGGGCGGCGATGCCTGGGTCGTCAAAGCCCAGATCCATTCCGGCGGTCGCGGCAAAGCGGGCGGTGTCCGTCTGGTCGACTCGATCGAGGCCTTGCGCGCTGCGGCTGCCGATTTGCTGGGCACGCAACTGGTGACGCATCAAAATGCTCCGGAAGGACAGCGCGTCGGACAATTGCTCGTAGAAGAGAGCCTCGAAATCGCGCGCGAACTGTATTTGAGCCTATTGCTCGACCGCGATGCCGAACGCGTTGTGGTAATCGCTTCCGGCATGGGCGGCATGGAAATCGAAGACGTAGCGCAAACTCGCCCTGACCGGATATTACGCGAAAGCTGCGACCCGGTTTTAGGTTTGCAACCGTTCCAGTGCAGGAACCTGGCATTCGGACTGGATCTCCCATCTGCTTTGATGAGCGATTTTAATCGCATGTTGCTGGCATTATACGAGCTTTTCGTCCAATCCGATTTAAGCTTGCTGGAAATTAATCCGCTCGTGATCACGGCCCATAACCGTATCGTCGCGCTGGATTGCAAAATGGTGATAGACGATAATGCATTGGGCAGACAAAAAAAATTGCTGGAAATGCGCGACGATACCCAGATCGACAGCAAAGAGTTAGCTGCGCAACAAGCCGGATTAAGCTATATCGCGCTGGAAGGTGAGATCGGGTGCCTGGTGAACGGCGCGGGACTGGCGATGGCGACCATGGATCTGATCAAGCTGCAGGGCGGCAAACCGGCCAACTTCCTCGACGTCGGCGGCGGCGCGACCGCCGAGACAGTCGCCAGCGCTTTGAAAATCATCCTCTCCGACACTCAGGTTCGCGCAGTGCTGGTAAATATATTCGGCGGCATTATGCGCTGCGATATTATTGCCGAAGGGATTATTGCCGCGATAAGGGAAGTGGGCGTACAAGTTCCGGTTATCGTCCGGCTGGAAGGAACCAACGTGGATCTCGGAAAACAAATACTGGCCGCCAGCGGTCTGGATGTCATTACGGCCGACGATTTGACCGCTGCGGCGCGATTTGCCGTCGCCGCAGTTCAAGGTGCAACAGCATGAGCATATTGGTCGATAGCAATACTAAAGTCATTTGCCAGGGTTTTACCGGCAAGCAGGGAACGTTTCATTCGGGACAAGCGATCGCTTACGGCACGAAAATGGTGGGAGGCGTGACCCCCGGTAAAGGCGGCCAGCGTCATCTCGATCTGCCCGTATTCAATACGGTACGCGCAGCGGTGCGGGAAACAGCCGCGGATGCCAGCGTTATTTATGTGCCGGCCAATTATGCGGCGGATTCGATCATGGAAGCAGCCGACGCAGGCATCGGCCTGATCGTGTGCATTACCGAAGGCATCCCGGTGCGCGACATGCTCAATGTCAAGGCCGCAATACGCGCAAACGGAGCAAAACTGGTCGGGCCCAATTGTCCCGGCGTCATCACGCCCGATGCCTGCAAAATCGGTATCATGCCCGGATTTATCCATCATCGCGGTAAAATCGGCATCGTTTCGCGCTCCGGTACGCTGACGTATGAAGCCGTGTTTCAAACTACCCGCCTCGGCCTGGGGCAAAGTACCTGTGTAGGAATAGGCGGCGATCCGATCAAGGGCATGGATTTTATCGATTGCCTGGCGCTGTTCGAAGCCGATCCGGAAACCTCGGCGATCATTCTGGTCGGAGAAATCGGTGGTACCCGCGAAGAAGAGGCAGCCGATTATATCAAGCAGCACGTCACCAAGCCTGTCGCGGCCTACATTGCCGGACAAACGGCGCCTAAAGGCAAGCGCATGGGCCACGCCGGCGCCATCATTGCCGCCGGCAACGGGTCGGCGGACATGAAAATCCGCGCATTAGCCAATGCTGGAGTGAGTATTGCGGAATCACCAGCCGACATGGGGCTTACCGTACAGCAGGCGATGCGCTCATGAAAATTGCGCTGGCGCAACTGAATGCAACGGTCGGCGATATTGCCGGCAATACGGCGAAGATAGCCGAAGCGGTCGAACAGGCAAGGCTGGCCGGTGCGCAGATCCTGATTACGCCGGAATTGATGCTTTCCGGCTATCCGCCCGAAGACCTCTTGTTTCGCGACGATTTCAACACGCAGATCGAGCATGCGCTGGCTCACCTTTGTACGCTGTCGCAGGGGATAACTCTGGTGATCGGACATCCGCAACGGCAGCAGAGCCATCGTTACAATGCGGCGAGCGTGTTCCGCGATGGGGTGCCGCTGGCAACGTATCATAAATACAGTCTGCCCAATCATACTGTATTCGATGAAGTACGCTATTTTTCGTCGGGTACGGAGGCGTGCGTTTTCGAGCAGGACGGGGTTCGCTTCGGGGTCAATATCTGCGCCGACGTGTGGCATGAAGAAGCACCGGGCCGGGCCGCACAAGCCGGGGCGGACGTATTGCTGGTGCTCAATGCATCGCCCTATCATATCGGCAAGCTCGAAGAGCGGTATGCCGAAATAAGCGAGCGGATAAAAGAGACCGGCATGTCGGTCGCGTATTGCAATCTGGTCGGCGGCCAGGATGAATTGCTGTTCGACGGCGGTTCGTTTGCAATGAATAAGAAGGGAGAAGTCACCCATCAGTTTCCGTGCTTTGATGTCGGGCTGTATTTTGTGGAACTCGATGGCAGGGATATCGCCAAAGGGCTGACTAGTCCCCCGGTAACTGTCGAATCGAGCGTTTATCGGGCGCTCGTGCTCGGGTTACGCGATTATGTGGAAAAAAACCGCT
>JAJYPZ010000104.1 GCA_021794855.1 Pseudomonadota bacterium
AACTCTTCAGTTTAATACCTGTTCGCTACTCGAAACCCTAAGGTCCCTTTCGCCGTCGCACTCCGCTTGCGCAGAGCGCTTGTACTACTTATGCTGCTATTTACTTTTTAGCCTGCTTCCTCAACCCCAAAGTTCCCCTCAGCGTCAAGTCCGCGTGCCACCGTAAATACCCACATCTATCGATTGTCGTGTTGTTAAAGAGCGGTAATGCCTGCTTCGCCACACCCTGCTTTGTTTGTGACGAGGTGCGAATTATACGCAGTCGCAGAAGTTTGTAAAGTTTTATTTACACACCCTGCTATGTTACTTAAATTAATCGCCATATCCTCTTGATTGCTAAAAGACAAATCAACAGCCATGAGCGACCAAAATCTTTAACGAGGAGCGAATTATACGCGCTCCTTACGACTCGTCAAGAGTTTTTCAAAGAAGAACGCATTAGACCTTTTCAATTAAAATGCGGGCGTATTTGCGCTTGCCGACCTGCACTACAATTTCTTCTCCCGCAGGGACGAGCAAACCCTTATCGCCGACCTTGTCGCCGCCGATTTTCACGCCGCCCTGATCTATCATTCGCAATGCTTCGGATGTACTGCTGCACAATCCGGCCTGCTTGAGCAATTGCGCAACCGGTAAACCTCCATTCACTGCCGCCAGAGTCATCAAGGGTAAATCGTCAGGAATCCCGCCCTGCCGGAAACGCGATTCGAAATCTTCCAGCGCCGCCGTTGCCGCCGCCGCGCTATGAAAACGGGTTACGATTTCCTGCGCAAAACGGACCTTGATGTCGCGCGGATTAGTTCCTGCCGCTACCTGGTCTTTCCACTCGGCAATACGGGTTAACGAAGCGGACGACAATAACTCGATATATCGCCACATCAATTCATCGGACACGGACATGATCTTGCCGAATATTTCTGCAGGCGGTTCGGTAATGCCTATATAGTTGCCCAGCGACTTGGACATTTTGTTAACGCCATCCAGGCCTTCGAGCAAAGGCATGGTCAATATGCATTGCGGCGTTTGCCCGTAATGCTTTTGCAGTTCGCGCCCCATCAGCAGATTGAATTTCTGGTCGGTACCGCCCAGTTCCAGATCGGCCTGCAACGCTACCGAATCGTAACCTTGCACCAGAGGATACAAAAATTCATGGATCGCTATCGGCTGATTGTTTTTGTATCGCTTACTGAAATCGTCGCGCTCCAGCATCCGCGCTACGGTATGCGTAGCGGCCAACTTAATCATGCCGGCGGAACCGAGCTGATCCATCCACGTCGAATTAAAAACCACTTCGGTCCGCTCGGGATCAAGGATTTTAAATACCTGTTCGGTATACGATTTCGCATTATCGGCAACCTGCTCGCGCGTCAAGGGCGGTCGAGTAGCGTTTTTACCGGTGGGATCGCCGATCATGCCGGTAAAATCGCCGATAAGAAATAATGCGTGATGTCCCAGATCCTGCAATTGCCGCATCTTATTCAGCAATACCGTATGTCCGAGATGCAGGTCCGGTGCAGTAGGATCAAAACCGGCTTTTATACGCAATTTTTTTCCCGTCGCCAGCTTTTCCGTCAGCTCTTTCTCGACGATGAGTTCGTCACACCCCCGTTTTACGACTTGCAATAAATCATTGACTGCAATATCCGACATTCAACCCCCTCAGTAATTAACTCGAACGATTAGAGAACCGCTATATCGGCAATGTAAATTTTGGCTTTTACTAATTTAACCATTATGTTATGCTTTCAAATTAGATGGCAGCTGAGTACAGAGCATGATTGAAAATAAACAAGAAACCGGCATTTTAACGCATACAGAGCGTTTACATGCACGCAAAATTCGCTTGCGGTGGTTGATCGCGCTATCCAGCATTCCTTTGTTCGGTATTGTGACCGCTTTCGGTATTGCGCCGCAAACTGAAACTACGCCTGTTGCTATCCAGACCGTCATAGAAAATCTACCGCTACCCCAAAATCTGAAATTTACGGACAGCGCGCCTGAAAATACCAGCTACTGGCGCGACGAACGAATTGAACGAGGCGACACAGTCACCAGCATCCTGCAGCGACTCGGCACAAGCAACGATCAGATCAATCTTTTCCTGAAATCGGCGAACGCATCGCGAGCATTGCTTCAGGTCAAACCAGGCCAACGCGTACAAGCGCAAATCACAGGCACCGGCGATATATCCTGGCTGCGCCACATCAATTCCAACGGCACCATGCTTGAAATCACAGCGGACGGCCGGGGATTCAAATCGAGCAGCCTTCCTGTAAATCTGGAAACACGCACAATCATGAAATCGGGTGTAGTAAATGGTTCGTTATTTTCAGCCACCGACGCAGCAGGCATACCTGACAGCATCGCTACAAAAATCGCAGACATATTTTCTACCGACATAGACTTTCATCATGATTTGCGCAAAGGCGATCATTTCAACCTGCTGTACGAAGTTCTATATCATGACGGCCAGCCTGTCATGACCGGACGCATCCTGGCAGCAGAATTCATCAACGGCGGTCACGCTTATCGGGCCGTATTATCGACCGTTGCCAACAGCAAAGGCGAATATTACTCTCCCGAAGGCAAGCCGCTGAAAAAGGCATTTTTACGCTCCCCCCTGGCCTTTTCGCGCATAACTTCCGGCTTTGCGATGCGCTTTCACCCTATATTAAAAGAATGGCGTATGCATAAAGGCATCGATTACGGCGCGCCCATAGGCACAAAAGTAATGGCCATCGCCGACGGGATAGTTGATTTTGCCGGCCAACAAACGGGTTACGGCAATTTTATCGTCCTGAAACATAGCGGGAATTACAGTACGGCATACGGCCATTTATCAGCTTTTGCAAAAGGCTTGCACAAAGGCGAGCACGTAACTCAAGGTGAAGTCATCGGCTATGTAGGAATGACCGGATGGGCTACCGGCCCTCATCTGCATTACGAATTCAGGATAGGCGGCGTCGCGACCAATCCGTTGACAGCAAAAATTCCTCGGGCTTTCCCGATCGACGCGCGACTGATGCCCAAATTCAGGCAAGCCAGCCGTGAATGGATAGCCGAACTCAATCTGATGGACAGCAATCGTACCGCAACGACCCAAATCGCCAGCGCTGAGTAATTCGCTGCCTTGGATACCAAGAAGACTTATCTTATCGGACTCATGTCAGGCACCAGCCTGGATGGCGTCGATGCAGCGATGGTCGCTTTCGGCGATTCCTGCCCCGCCGGAAAACTGATGGACCGGCATTATATCGGCTATACCGACTCTCTGCGGCTTCGCCTGCTGGCGTTGCACGACAGCGGAATCGATGAATTGCATCGCTCGGCCACGCTAGCCAACGAGCTTTCTGATTACTATGCCGATGCCAGTAATGCATTGCTCGGCCGTAGCGGGATACGCCCTTTAGCCATCGCCTGTCATGGGCAAACCATACGACATCGCCCCGAATGCGGATATAGCATACAACTGGTCAATCCATCACGCTTGGCCGAACGCACGGGCATTACGGTTATCGCGGATTTTCGCAATCGGGATATCGCTGCGGGAGGACAAGGCGCACCTCTGGTACCGGCTTTTCATAGAGCGGCATTTCATCATCCAACCATGGACCGCGTCATCGTTAACATCGGCGGCATCGCCAATCTCACGAACATACCTGCTCACGGAACCGTTACCGGCTTTGACTGCGGCCCGGGTAATTTGTTGCTGGATGCCTGGTGCCTGCGACATACCGGCCAACCTTACGATACTGACGGATCTTGGAGCGCGTCGGGCAAAGTAATTCGTATACTGCTCGCACAATTATTGCAACACTCTTATTTTAAACAAATGGCACCCAAAAGCGCCGGACGCGAGCAATTCAGCATCTCATGGCTGGAAAGCCAGCTACTAGGCAAAGAAGCGCCGGAGGACGTACAGGCCACGCTGGTCGAGCTTACTGCAATAAGCATAGCCGATGCCATCAAAGGCCATTGCCATTCCGCCGCCGAAATTTATGTATGCGGAGGGGGATCGCACAATAGCAGATTATTGTCCGCTATTCGAACCCACTTACCTGACAAACCAATAAAATTAACCGACGAACTGGGGATTAAGGCTGACTGGGTTGAAGCCCACGCTTTCGCATGGCTAGGCCGGCAAACCTTGTTAAATTTGCCGGGCAATTGCATGGAAGCAACCGGCGCTAAACATCCCTGCATTCTGGGAGCTGTTTATCCGGCCTGATGCGAGCAATGACCGGGATACGGCCTATCGCTTAACGTTTATGCCGAGAAAGATGATCCGCAACCGCACGTAGAGGTAGCGTTAGGATTCTTAATCACGAACTGTGCGCCTTCCAGACCTTCCTGATAATCGATTTCCGCACCGACCAGATATTGGTAGCTCATAGGATCGATTAGCAGAGTTACGCCATTTTTTACCATGGCGGTATCGTCTTCGTTGGTAACTTCGTCGAAAGTAAAACCGTACTGAAATCCGGAACAGCCGCCGCCCGTTACGAATACGCGCAACTTCAGATCTTCATTGCCTTCCTCAGCGATCAATTGCGCCACTTTCGTCGCCGCATTGTCAGTAAAAACCAGAGCCGAGGGCATTTCAGTCATTGCATTCATCACATACTCCTTGTAAATCCGATCGATTAGTAAACCATTATCTACATCCTTGCGCATACCGTCAATAGCGCGTCAAGGTAATAGCCCAATTAATTCCAGTCCCGCCGTTTCCGGCAAGCCGAACATGATGTTCATATTCTGTACAGCCTGTCCTGCCGCGCCTTTGACAAGGTTATCGATGACCGACAGAACTACGACCGTATCCCCGCCCTGCGGACGATGCAATGCGATCCGGCAGACATTCGCACCCCGTACCGAACGCGTATCGGGATGGGATCCTGCGGGCAATACATCAACAAATGGTTCCTGCGCATAATGTTCTTCATATAAATTCTGCACATTCACATCGGCTTTCACTCTTGCGTACAAAGTCGCATGCATTCCGCGTATCAACGGCGTCAGATGCGGTACGAATGTCAAATTTACCTGCTTGCCTGCGCAATGCGACAACCCCTGAACAATCTCAGGCAGATGCCTATGTCCCGAAGCACCGTAAGCCTTGAAATTGTCTGCCGCTTCCGCAAACAAAAACGGCAATTCGGCTTTACGCCCCGCTCCGCTTACGCCCGATTTTGCGTCGGCAATCAGTGTATCGGTATCGGCCAGGCCTGCTTTTAATAGCGGCAGAAATCCCAATTGCACTACCGTTGGATAACAGCCGGGATTAGCGACCAGTCTTGCGGTACGAATCTGCTCGCGATAGACCTCGGGCAATCCGTAAATCGCCTGCCCCACTAATTCCGGGCAGGCGTGCTCCATGCCATACCACTTTTTCCACACATCTACATCT
>JAJYPZ010000105.1 GCA_021794855.1 Pseudomonadota bacterium
CTTGGATTATGCGCTGAATCTCGGCGCGGATAAGATCGCTACCGGCCATTACGCGCGGATTGCCGATACGGGCAGCGGTGTACAGTTGATGAAGGCGGTCGATGCGAGCAAGGATCAGAGTTATTTTTTGCACCGGCTCGATCAGTACCAGTTGGGTAAGTCCTTGTTCCCGCTAGGCGAACTGCATAAAACGCAAGTGCGCGATATCGCGCAGCAGGCAGGTTTGCCCAACGCAGGCAAAAAAGACAGCACCGGCATCTGCTTTATCGGCGAACGTCCGTTCCGGGAATTCCTGCAGCGCTATCTGCCGATTGAGCCCGGCGTTTCGCGTACGCCGGAAGGCAGGGAAGTCGGTTGCCATCAAGGCTTGATGTACCATACCATCGGCCAGCGTCAGGGCCTGGGAATAGGCGGCGCGGGCGAACCCTGGTTTGTCGCCGGCAAGGATCTGGCGCGTAACGAACTGATCGTCGTGCAGGGTCACGATCATCCTTTGCTCTATCGTAAACGGTTGATGGCGGACAGCTTGAGCTGGGTGGCTGGAGTCCCGCCGGATACGGCGCTTGCGTATACCGCCAAGACCCGTTACCGGCAGGCGGACGCTGCGTGCAGTCTGGGGCCGGGGAACGCAGAAGAGGCGGAATTCCGCTTCGCCGAGCCGCAGTGGGCTGTTACGCCGGGCCAGTCGGCGGTACTTTATGCGGGAGAAGTCTGTCTGGGCGGTGGAATTATCCGCTAAGCACCGGGAGTTATCCCGGCAGGATAAAATGTTCGCGATAATGCTGCATTTCCGCGATCGAGTCGTAAATGTCGGACAGAGCTTCGTGCTTGCTGTTTTTGGTAAAATTTTTGACGATGCCGGGTTTCCAGCGTTTGGCAAGTTCTTTCAGCGTGCTCACGTCGAGATTGCGGTAATGGAAATAGTTTTCCAGCGCCGGCATGTATCGCGCAAGAAAACGGCGATCCTGGCAAATCGAATTGCCGCACATCGGCGAGGTGCGGGTCGGAACGTATTGCTGCAAAAAGGCGAGCATCTGTTTTTCCGCTTCGGCTTCATCGAGCGCGGACGCTTTGACTTTGTCGATCAGACCGGATTTGCCGTGCGTCCCTTTGTTCCAGGAATCCATCCCTTCGAGTATCGTATCGTCTTGATGGATGACGAGCACTTCGGCTTCGGCTATCGTGTTGAGTTGCGAGTCGGTGACGACCAGCGCTATTTCGAGAATACGGTCGGTATCCGGTAACAGGCCGGACATTTCCATGTCTATCCAGATGAGGTTGTTTTGATCTTGAGCCATTTTTTACATTCAACGGTGAAAACATAGATTGTGGCATAATTCCGGCATGAATACATTTACCGATATTTTTTTAGTTGCGCTGACGTTGACCGCTATTTTGCGGGTCTGGCTGGCAAGGCGTCAGATCCGGCATGTCCGGCAGCATCGCGAACAGGTTCCGGCCGCTTTCGTTGAACAGATCACTCCCGCGCAGCATCGTCTGGCGGCGGATTATACGATAGCGAAAAGCCGTTTGTCGCTGGTGCAGATTGCCTTGGAAACGATCGTTTTGCTGGGTTTTACCGTGCTAGGCGGCGTGGCGTGGCTTGCGCGATTCTGGGATCAGCGCATTCCCGGTACGATAACGGCGAATGTGGTTTTGATCGCCAGCGTGATCGTGGTGAGCGGGCTGACGGAACTTCCGCTGGATTGGTATCGTAAATTCCGTCTGGAGCAGCGTTTCGGTTTTAATACGATGAAGTTGCCGCGATTCATCGGCGATCTGTTGATGCAAACTGCAATCGGTCTGGTGCTGGGCTTGCCGCTGCTGTATGCGGTGTTCTGGATTTTGCAGGCCGCGGGGCCTTACTGGTGGCTGTATGCGTGGCTGGTGTGGGTAGGATTCAATCTGTTGATACTCGCCATCTATCCTAACTTCATAGCGCCTTTATTCAATCGTTTCGAGCCCTTGCCTGATGGGGAATTGAAACAGCACATCTCCGAACTGCTGAAAAAATGCGGCTTTGCCGCCCAGGGACTGTTTGTGATGGACGGTTCGAAGCGCAGCCGCCACGGCAATGCCTATTTCACCGGTTTTGGCAAAAGCAAACGGATCGTGTTGTTCGATACGCTCATCAAGCATCTGCAAACCGGCGAAATCGAAGCAGTGCTGGCGCACGAACTGGGGCATTTTTATCATCGCCACGTGCTCAAGCGCATGCTCTGGGTATTCGGCATGAGTCTGGTTTTTCTCGCCGTTATTGCGGTTTTGTTGCGGAGTCCCTGGTTTTTTTCCGCTTTCGGAGTGCACAGCATGAGTGCGGGAGCAGGATTTGTGCTGTTTTTTCTGATCATGCCGGTATTTACTCTGCCGCTGCAAATGCTGTCGGGGATGTATTCGCGTCGCCATGAATTCGAAGCCGATCAATATGCAGCGAAATTTGCGGATCCGGATCGACTGGTAAGCGCCCTGATCAAACTTTACCGCGATAATGCGACGACGTTGACTCCCGATCATCTGTATTCAATGTTTTATGATTCACACCCCAATGCGCAACAACGGGTGGCGCGCTTATCGGCTTCAGTGCATAATTAAGCGTAGCGTTTATTTAAGGGAAAAATATGAAAACTTTTATTACGGCATTGGTTCTTTTCGGTATTGCGGGAACGGCGGTTGCCGCGCCTTTCGATAAAGGCGATCCGAAAGTCGGCAAAACCTTGCTCGACAAGTCGTGTATCAACTGCCATGCGGCGAAATTCGGCGGCGACGGCTCGTCTATCTACACGCGGCCTAATCGCATCGTTCATAATCCGGCGCAGCTCGCTGCCCGCATTACCGCCTGCAACGTCAATACCGGCACCGGCTGGTTTCCGGAAGAAGAAACCGACGTGGCGGCATATTTGAACCAGAAATACTATAAATTCAAATAAGCGCTGCCAGCGGCACGCTCGGTGCTGAAACTGCCCTTGCGGCTTGCGTTATCGGGCGGAAATATCGGAGGAGTCAAGCCAGCTCAGCCGGGCGTCTTCGTCGGTAGCGCGAGATTCGACCCAGCGTTCCCCCTGGGCGGTCTGTTCTTTTTTCCAGAACGGCGCTGCGGTCTTGAGAAAATCCATAATGAATTCACACGCCAGAAATGCGTCGTGCCGGTGTGCGGCCGCGACGGCGACAAACACGATCTGATCGCCCAGCACTAGCCTGCCGGTTCTATGGATGACGGTAACATCCTCAATCTGCCAGCGCTGCATGGCCTGTTCGACGATATCGTGCAATACCTTGGCTGACATTGCCGGGTAGTGTTCCAGCGTCATGGCGGTAACGGCGTCGCCGTCGTTATGGTCGCGCACCAGGCCGATAAAGCTCGCGATTGCGCCGGTCCGGCTGTGGTTCGCCCGCAATTCGGCAATTTCCGTAGCGGCATCGAAATCGGTTTCTTGTACGGTAATTTTCATTAAAATATCCTGTTACGCCTTTGCGACGAATAGTCCGGTCAGCCGCCGGTGACCGGAGGGAAAATGGCGATTTCGTCCCCGGCTTTTATCGGCGTAGACGCATCGGCCAGCTCCTGATTGACCGCTACCCGATAGTTGCGGTCAGCGCTCAATTGCTCAGACCAGACCGGTCCGCGATTGCGCAGCAACTCAAGCAGTGCGCCCACTGTACCTGCGGAAAACGGCATCGATTCTTCGGCTCTCCCGAATTTTTCGCGCAAGCGTGCAAAGTACAATACTTTGATATTCATTGCGTGACTTCGCTGAATGGAATGAATTTGACGCTGTCGCCCAGCTCAATGGTTTGCCCCGCAGGCAAATCGACAAAACCGTTTGCCCATACCACCGATGCCAGTACCCCCGAACCCTGCTGCGGATAGATCAGCACTTCCGGTTCGCCGCTATCGGACGGCTGTATGCGCGCGCGCAGAAATTCTCGGCGGCTGCCGGAGCGGGGCCATGCGGTAGCGGCGCGGACCGGATAATTCATCGGCAATACCTGCGTCGCGCCCATGCGCTTGAGTAGAAAAGGACGGGTAAACAAACAGAAGGTGGTAAAGGCGGAAACCGGATTGCCGGGCAGACCGATAAAGTCGGTGTTGTCGATACGGCCGTAGGCCAGCGGTTTACCCGGTTTCATCGCCACTTTCCACAACTCGATAGCGCCGATTTGCGCCACGGCGGCTTTAATGTGATCGGCCTCGCCTACCGATACGCCGCCGCTGCTGATGATCACGTCCGCCAACATGGTCGCACGCTGCAAGGCTGTGATCGTCGCGCTCAAGGTGTCCGGAACAGCGCCCAGATCTATCCATTCGCAGCCCAGCGCCTGGATCAGTCCGCTTAGCGTATAGCGGTTGGAGTTATAGATTTGTCCGGCTTTCAATGCGCTGCCCGGTTGCGCCAGTTCGTCGCCGGTAGAAAAACTGGCGACCTTGAGACGGCGGAATACGGTCAGGCCGGCACGCCCTACCGAGGCTGCCAGACCCATGTGCGCGGCATGCAGACGCGTGCCTCGTTCCAGAATGGTATCGCCTTCGACGATATCCTCGCCGGCACGGCGTATGTTTTCGCCTGTTTGTACGGAGCGTAGCAATTGAACCGTGTTAGCTTCCGCGCGACAATGCTCCTGCATGATTACCGCGTCGGCTCCTTCGGGTATCGGTGCGCCGGTAAAAATGCGCGCTGCGCTCCCGTATTGCAGGGGCTCGCCGATCTGACCGGCGAGGATGCGCTGAGAAACCGGCAGGATGCCGTCGATGCGACATTCGGCGGCCCGCACGGCATAGCCGTCCATCGCGCTGTTATCGAGAGGCGGAACGTTGAGGGTCGAGATTTCGGCATCTGCGAGTATCCGCCCCAAGGCTGCTTCGGTTGCAATCGTCTCGGTAGCCGTCAAACTGCAGGCGCGTTCCAATAATTCGGTTAATAATTGATCGGCGGTGAGCACGCAAACTCCTCTGAAATAAAAAGCAGCCTAAGCTGCTTTAGTCCCGCTGTGCGCGGGATGGGAAAATAAGCAACCGTCGTTCAGAAGACAGGCATACGGCAATGAATGTCAGTTAACGCGACGCTTGAATTCGTTGTTGCGGGTATCGATTTCGATTTTATCGCCGATTTCGACGAAAGCGGCGACCGCGATTTCAAAACCGGTAGAGATTTTTGCGGGTTTCAGGACCTTGCCCGAGGTATCGCCGCGTACTGCCGGTTCAGTATAAATGACTTCGCGTACGATCGTGTTGGGCATTTCTACCGAGATGGCTTTGCCATTGTAGAACATTACCTCAAGCGGCATGGCATCTTCAAGATAATTTAACGCATCGCCCATGTTTTCCGCTTCGATTTCGTACTGGTTGAATTCCGCGTCCATGAATACGTACATCGGATCGGCGAAATAGGAATA
>JAJYPZ010000106.1 GCA_021794855.1 Pseudomonadota bacterium
GATCTAAGTAATCCGCGCTAGATTGCATTCCGAAGTCATTCTGGTGAGTCAGGTTGCCGAATACATTATCGCCAGCGGCGGCAAGCGCCTGCGGCCGGCGCTGGTATTGCTGGCAGCGGGAGCGCTGGGATATCGGGGAAGGCATCATTACGAACTGGCAACGGTGGTCGAGTTTATACATACGGCGACGCTATTGCACGACGACGTGGTCGACGAATCCAATTTGCGCCGCGGTCGAGCTACCGCCAATGCTCTGTTCGGTAATGCCGCGAGCGTGCTGGTTGGCGATTTTCTGTATTCGCGCGCATTCCAGATGATGGTCGGCGTAGGGCACATGCGCATCATGGAAGTTTTGTCCGATGCGACCAACATTATCGCCGAAGGCGAGGTCCTGCAATTAATGAATTGCAATAACGCAAACGTCAGCGAAGAGGCGTATTTGCATGTGATCCGCTACAAAACGGCCAAACTGTTCGAAGCGGCAGCTCGGCTGGGGGCGATCATCGGGGGAGCGGATGCCGCTACCGAAGCAATTCTGGCAGCCTACGGCATGCATCTCGGTACCGCGTTCCAGTTAATCGACGATGTGCTGGATTATTCCGGCGACCATACCGAAATCGGCAAAAATGTCGGCGACGATCTGGCCGAAGGAAAAGCCACACTCCCTTTATTGTATTTGCTGCAAAATGGTACGCCAACCCAGTCCGATATGGTGCGCCACGCAATCGAAAACGGCGGGCTGACGGAATTCGAGCCGATACTTGAAGCGATCAAAACCAGCGGGGCGCTCGCTTATACACGAACGCAGGCGCAACGTGAAATCGATTTGGCGACCAGTGCGATTGCCGATTTGCCGGTCTCGTCGTACAAGCAGAACCTTATGAATCTCGCGCAATTCGCCGTAAGCAGAAATTACTGACGCCATTGAATCGAAGGCGGTCAAGAAAAATTCATGTTGGTAGTTTTCTCTTTGTTCGGAATGGCGGGTTCGAATAACAGCCTCTTACCGGGACACGGGGAGAGGGCGATCTGTTTTATCCTTGACACCATTTTTTAAAACCATTAACGTAATCAGTCGATTGCCTTGAGAGCTGGTTTTGAGGGCTGTCGCAGCGGCGGCAGGCTAAAATAGCTGTAGTCGCCGCGACAATTATCCCGTAGTGTCGACAATCGGCCGTCTATTTTGAAATTGCAGGTTTCACCGGTTCATTATGAGCAAATTTATTTTTTTTGTACTGGTCGTCGGTATCGTGTACTGGCGCCTGCGTTATCGCGTTCCGGCTGCGCCGCGGACTTCCGCTGTCAGACCGGTAGAAAACATGGTGCGCTGCACACATTGCGGGATTCATCTGCCCACCGGCGAAGCAATCGGTAACGAATCAGCCTGGTATTGCAGCGAGTCGCATCGTCGGGAACGCCGCCCCTGATGGCTGTCAATGTTCAGGATCCGGCCATCGAAACCGCTTTGCGGGTAGCGAGCGGGCGCATAGAACGTAACTGGAACTCCCTGCACTATCTTAATCTGTATCGTTTTATCGTAGTGGGTGTCCTGCTGATATGGAATATGCTGGATCCGGCGCAACGCGTTTTCGGGCAAACCGACCCGGTCTTTTTTTATACCTGCAGCGTGATTTATATGGGACTGGTCGCCCTCACTATGGTGACAGTCAGTTTGCGCCGGCCGCGCTTCGTGATACAGATCAATTTTCAGATTGTCGGCGATATCGTCATGATCGTTCTGATGATGGCGGCGAGCGGTGGCGTACGTAGCGGCTTGGGTTTGCTGCTGATTGTATCGCTGGCGTCGAGCGGACTGGTAGTGGAAGGCCGGATGGTGATGTTTTATGCGGCGCTCGCTACTTTTGGCGTCCTGTTTACGCAAATGTTGTTAATGTGGGGAAATTCCGGTGCGATCAGCGAATTCGGACAAGCAGGTTTGCTGGGACTGGTATTTTTTGCCACGGCAGGAGTTGCGCACGTACTGGCGAATCGCAACCGAGCCAGCGAAGCGTTGGCGGCGGCCCGGGCTGTCGATCTGGAAAACATGGCGCAAATCAATCAACTGGTCATCGATGACATGCAGGACGGAGTGGTTGTGCTGGATGGCGACGGCAAGATACGGCAGGCCAACCAGCAGGCGCAATACCTGCTGGGGCGGGCCGGATTGAGCTATGCGGGCACAGGTATTGCGTTGCATCGCACGATTCCTTTGCTGTCGGATTATCTCCGGCAGTGGCGAAAAAACCCGCAAGCCGAATTTCCGCCTATTTCCCTCGGTACGCATGGTGAGCAATATTTGCCGCGTTTTATTGCTGTGACCAATCGCAGGGTCATGGGTGCGGTATTGGTGCTCGAAGACATGACGCGCATGAATGAGCAGGCTCAGCAAATAAAACTGGCGGCGCTGGGTCGTCTGACCGCCAATATCGCTCATGAAATTCGCAACCCCCTGGCGGCAATCAATCATGCCGCAGAGATTTTGAACGAAGAGCATCAACATGGTCAACAGCGTCTGCTCGATATTATTATCAATAATTCGGAGCGTATCAATCGTCTTGTTACGGATGTAATGTCGCTCAACAGACGGGATCGCATGCAGACGGAAAATATCGCCCTATCATCGTGCCTGCCTGATTTTATTGAAGAGTTCTGTCATAGTCAGGGTATCTCACCGGGGCTGGTCGAAGTCGTCATCGCCACGCCGGCAGAGATTTGCTTTGATCGAGATCATCTGCAACAGGTACTGACCAATCTTTGCGCCAATGCGTTGCGACACTCGCGGCGTCAGAACGGCAGTGTAAAGATTCGGGTCGATCAGGTAAAAAATCTGGTGATCGTGCATATTTTCGACGATGGCAGCGGCGTAGACCGCGAACACCTTGCGCGTTTGTTCGAGCCGTTTTTTACTACCGAACAATCGGGTACGGGCTTGGGATTATATATTTCCAGGGAATTGTGCAACGCCAACGGCGCGAGTCTCGAGTATGTTCCTTCGACTCGCGGCGGTCATTTCAAGATCACAAGCATGGAGACGCAATGTCAAAACGAGCCGTAAGCGGTAATACCCCCACTGTTTTGATTGTAGACGATGAAGCGGATATTCTGGAATTACTGGAAATAACCTTGTTGAAAATGGGTTTGGACGTGGTAAAGGCATCGTCCGTTGGGCAGGCAATTTCCCGTCTCAAGGCCGGGGAATTCAATTTGTGTCTTACCGATATGCGTTTGCCCGACGGCGAAGGTCTCGAAATCGTGCGCTATATTCAAGCCGAGCGGCCCAAAGTTCCGGTAGCGGTGCTCACCGCCCACGGTAATACCGATAATGCCGTCGTCGCACTGAAAGCGGGCGCATTTGATTACATAAACAAACCGGTCACGCTGGAACAATTGCGCACACTGGTAAAATCGGCGCTGAAATTGCCCGGAGACGTCCGTGCCGGCGAGCATGAACTGATCGGCAATTCGCCCGCCATGCAGCAGGCGCGCGAATTGATCGCCAAGTTGTCGAAAACCCAGGCGCCGGTTTACATTACGGGCGAATCCGGTAGCGGCAAGGAGTTGGCCGCGCGCCTGATTCATCGGCAGAGCAGCCGGTCGGGAGCGGCTTTTATTCCGGTCAATTGCGGAGCTATTCCGGAGAATTTGATGGAGTCGGAATTTTTCGGTTATAAAAAAGGCGCATTTACCGGTGCCGAAAGCGAACGCGACGGTTTTTTTCATGCGGCCAACGGAGGCACCTTGTTTTTGGACGAAGTGGCGGATCTGCCTTTGTTGATGCAAGTGAAATTGTTGCGGGTAATCCAGGAAAAAAAAGTACGCAAACTCGGCAGCACGACAGAAGAACCGATAGATGTGCGCATCATCAGCGCCACGCACCAGAATCTCGCCAAACGGGTGGAATCGGGAAATTTCCGGCAGGATCTGTTTTACCGGCTCAATGTCATTACGCTGAAAATGCCGGCTTTGCGCGACATGCGGGAAGATATCGCTGAAATCGCGTTGACCTTGCTGCAGCATCTGGCGAGCAGCGCCAGGATACAAAAACCTGCTCTGACCCGAGCGGCGGCGTCCGCTTTGGCGCAATACGATTTTCCCGGTAATGTGCGCGAACTGGAAAATATACTTGAACGTGCGCTGGCCTTAGCCAACGGCACGCAAATCGATGTGGGCGACCTGCATCTTACCCCTCGGGCTGAAGAAACGGTCGAAGAAGACCGGCAGGGCGGTTCCAAATGGCCTCTGCAGGATTATCTGGATAAACTCGAACGCGATGCGATACAGGAAGCCATGGAGAAAACCCGCTACAATAAAACCGCTGCGGCGCGGCTGCTGGGTATTACTTTTCGTGCATTACGTTACCGGCTGGAACGGCTCGGCATGGAATGAGATCCGGTTGTACAGCCGCAGTCCCAGATAAATAAAAGCGGTTTACCGTAGCAAGGTAAAGCCGAGATAAGCGAGATACAATCCGCCGTTTACCCATAAATGCCAGACGCGCAGCGCGCCTTTGGCCAGCAGCAGTCGCAACCATAATATCGCTATCAAGGTTACGGCTATTCCCGACAAGACAGCCGGTTGCGGAATCCAGGGCGTCAGGCTGATGCCGATAGCCGGCAATAAAGTCCCCTGAAAAACCAGCGCGCCGGTAATGTTGCCAAAGGCCAGCGTATCTTTCCCTCCGCGTATCCACAGTATGCTGTTGATTTTTTCGGGCAGTTCGGTAGCGATAGGCACGACCAGCAGAGACAGTATCAGGGCGGATATGCCGAGCAAGGGCGCTGCCTGCTGTATGCCGTGGATAAAGCTTTCCGAACCGGCGACCAGAAGCGCGAGACCCAGCAGCAACTGAAGCAGGATGGTGTAATAATTGGTCGGGATACCGATTTTGCTCAGCAACATGGTTTTGGCGGCGGCGGTACCGTGACCTTGCTCGACGAGTGCGGCGGAAGCGCGCAATGTCAACACGATATATGCGACATAGATGGTAACCATGGCGAAGGATAGCGCGTAGCGAATGTACTGGCGGGTATGCGGGATGTACATGGCGACGCACGCCATGCCGAACGCGATCAAAAAGACATTCATGTCGCGTTTGAGTCCGCTCGGTTCGGCTGCGAATTCGCCCGTTACGCCCCGTTTGCGCAGGCTTGCGAAGCTCATCAGCGATAACGATAAAGTTGAAAGCATGAGCGGGGCGCCGAGAATGGCGCCTACGCCTATCTCCTGATTCACCGCTGCGTTCGACGTGCCGGCGAATATGGCGAGCAGCGGCACCATGGTTTCGGGCAGCGCCGTACCTACGGCGGCGAACAGGGAACCGGTCACGCCTTCGGAAATATGCAGTTTTTCGCCCAGATGTTCGAGTGCGTTAACGAA
>JAJYPZ010000107.1 GCA_021794855.1 Pseudomonadota bacterium
CGGTAGGATGTTCAATTTTAGGATCGGGCATATCCATTACCTTGATATCCCGTGGCCCTTGATATACTACAGCTCTCATAACTGAGTCTCCTTTTTAATCGGTACGCTGGATTACCGGACCGGCATGTCTGGAACTATGCCGTGAGCGACGCTCATACTCACCATAAGGTGAACATTCCTGCGTTTCCGTTCGCTAACGTACCAGTTATGGAACGCTTCCTGCAGATATTTGGCAAAATCCCTTTCTGAATCGCCGAAAATAAAAGTCGAATCAATTCATTGCAAAGTTGCTACAGCAGTTTCCGTTTGCGTAAAAAATCCTTGCGAAAACCGCTAACGAATTGTTATGTATTGCACCGGCTTGACATTTTCCGAACGCTTGACTTAACCTGAATTTAAATTGCATTTTTTATGAATCGCCGTGATCGACAGCCGGATCGTAATGGGAGAGAGCGCCATGAATCTATTCAATCTGTTCGCTCAACGTAGCGCCCTGGTGATGGGCTCGGCGCCCGTATTTCTCGCTTCGGTGCTTTCGGTGGCGCTTTGGGCATTTAGCGGCCCCTATTTCCATTATTCCGAATCTTGGCAACTTGTTGTCAATACCGGCACTAATATCATCACATTCTGGATGGTGTTTGTCATACAGAATACTCAAAACCGGGATGCACGGATTATTCATCTCAAGTTGGATGAATTGATATTGTCCATGAAAAATGCGCGCAATCTCATGATCAATCTTGATGAACTTAACGACGACCAGTTGGAGCATCTCGAAGAACAGTTTAAAAAACTCAATTCATCCATCAACAAAAAACATGATGGCTCCGGAGTCAAAAAAACGGTACCTGAAAACAAAAAAAACGGAAATGGAGAGTAATATGGCTGCCCATCTCATCTGGAAAGGCAGCATCAGCTTCGGGCTCGTACATATACCAATAGGTTTGTATTCGGCCGAGCAAAACAAGCAGTTATCATTTACGCTGCTGGATCAAAAGGATATGGCTCCCGTCGGTTATCGCCATATCAATAAAAATACCGGTAAAGAAGTCGCTTGGGATGACATAGTCAAAGGATACGAATACGACAAGGATAAATTCGTGGTATTGGGCGCTGACGATTTTCGACGCGCCAACGTCAGCGCTACGCAAACGATAGATATCGTCGATTTCGTCGACCCGGCAGAAATTTCGCCGATATATTTCGAAAAACCGTATTTTCTGGAACCGCTAAAAAAAAGCGAAAAAAGTTATGCGCTACTGTACGAAACCTTGACTAAAACCCAGCGTATCGGTATCGCCAACATCGTTATCCATACCCGTCAGCATCTGGCAGCGGTGCTGCCGCGCGACAATGTGCTGATACTCAATCTACTCCGGTTTCATGACGAACTTCGTGACCCCGGTACGATTTCCACGCCGATAGAAAATCGGCAAAGCACATCAATTACCCAAAAAGAGCTGGATCTCGCAATGCAGCTGGTGGAAGGTATGACCGGAAAATGGACGCCGGAAAAATATCACGATACGTACCGCGACGATTTACTGGCACTGATCGATGAAAAAATAGCAGCTGGACGCACCGAAGATATCACAGAACCGGTTCCCGAGAAAACGCCGCGTAGCGGCGAAGTAATCGACCTTATGGCATTGCTGAAACGCAGCATCGAAGAAAAATCGCATACGGAATCCGCTCCGAAACGAAGCAATATTCACTCTGCTTCAACTGTCAAACCTTCTAAAAGCAAAAAAACAGGCTGAATTATGCTACTCGACGAATATTGGAAAAAAAGGCATTTCGAGCGCACGCCCGAACCGCGCGGCAAAAAATCCGCGCGACACGGCGACAGCTTTGTCATCCAGAAACATGCTGCCAGTCGTTTACATTACGATTTCAGACTGGAAATAAACGGCGTACTCAAAAGCTGGGCGGTTCCGAAAGGACCCAGCCTCGACCCAGGAGAAAAAAGGCTTGCGGTTCATGTCGAAGACCATCCTCTGGAATATGCCGGTTTCGAAGGCCTCATCCCTCAAGGCGAATACGGCGGCGGAACCGTTATGTTATGGGACAAGGGAACTTGGGAATGCGTCGGGAACCCGCAACAAGCTTACGACAGCGGCTCGATTAAATTTATATTGAACGGCAGCAAGCTGCACGGACTGTGGGCGTTGGTGCGCATGCGCAATTCCGGCAGCGACAAAAACGATAACTGGTTGCTCATTAAGGAAAACGACGATTATGCCAGACCGGGGAGTAAAGCCGCGATAGTGGAAGAACTCCCGCTCAGCGTTGTCACGCAACGCAATCTGGACCAGATTGCCGGGGAAGTCGGAGAAAAATCCACGATAACCAAAGCGGAACACAAAAAAAAATCCGTTTCCCTGCCGAAAAATTTTGATGCTCCATCCATTATCATGCCGGACTACATTGCCCCCCAACTGGCAACCTTGGTCGATACGGTTCCATCCGGCGACGATTGGATATATGAAATCAAATACGACGGCTACCGAATACTGGCATGTGTCGATGAAGGGCAAGCAACATTATTTACACGTAACGCCAACGACTGGACCGCTCAATTTTCTTCGCTTTGCGCCAGTCTGGAAAAATTACCGCTAAAACAGGCCTGGCTGGACGGCGAAATAGTATGTCTGGACAACAAGGGAAAAAGCGACTTCGGCGTTTTGCAGGACGCATTGAGTCGAGGCGCGCAACATACCATAAAATACATGATCTTCGATATCATGTATTTCAACGGTTACGACTTGCGTAATTTTCCCTTGCTGGAACGCAAAACACTGCTAAAACAGATTTTTGCAAAACAGTCTGCCGATAATTTGGCCTTTAGCGATCATTTCAGCGGCAACGGTGCCGATTTTCACCATCATGCCTGCGACATGTCGCTCGAAGGCGTGATCGCCAAACGTCCCGAAGCGTCCTACCATTCGCATCGCACTCGCGATTGGCTTAAAATAAAATGTATGCAGCGGCAGGAATTCGTCATTGCCGGTTTTACAGAAGGATCCGGATCGCGGCAGGGGTTCGGCGCTTTGCTACTGGGAACCTACGAGGGAGGCGACCTGCGTTATAACGGTCGCGTCGGCACCGGCTTCAACACCCGGACACTGATCGAGTTGAGCCGCCGTCTCGACGGACTGAAGCAAGCGAAACCGGCTTTCGTCGATCCGCCTAAAGGAAGTATGGCTAAAGGGGTGCATTGGGTTAAACCGGAATTGGTGGCCGAAATCGAATTTCATAACTGGACGCATGACGGCTCGTTGCGCCACCCTTCTTTTCGGGGCTTGCGTGCCGACAAAGCAGCCCGGGAAGTCACGCGAGAGGTCACGGTGGATGCCCGGTCGGTTACGTCGCATTCCATATCCAAACATAACGATAACAAAGCTTCGACCCAGGCTGCCCGAATTGAACCCGCCTCGGCCGTCGTAACGCTGAGTCATCCCGATAAGTTATTATTTACCGGAGGCGGTACCAAGGTAGATCTTGCGGCATATTATCGCCACGTCGAACGATGGGTGTTGCCGCATGTCATCGAACGGCCCCTTACGTTAGTCCGTTGTCCCGGCGGTACGGATAAAAGCTGTTTTTTTCAGAAGCATATACACGATGCCTTGCCTGACAGCATTCATACCGTAGACGTTTCGCTCCCGGGTGCCGAAGAACCGCCTTATTTATGGATCGATTCGATTGAAGGTCTGATTGCATTGGTACAAATCGATGTTTTAGAAATTCATACATGGGGTTCGCAAGTAAAGAATCTTAACCGGCCCGACCGTATCATTTTCGATCTGGATCCCGACCCCGGCGTAGTTTGGGAGCGCATAGCCGAAGCCGCATTATTGATACGAAACCGTCTGGACGATCTCGGCTTGATCAGTTTCGTCAAAATTACCGGCGGCAAAGGTTTGCATATCGTTGCCCCGATAAAACCGGAGCTGGGTTGGGATGAAGTAAAAAACTTCAGCAAGCAATTAGCGCAGGAATTCGCAGATCGGAAGCCGTCGAGTTTTACCGCCAGCCTCTCCAAAGCGCGGCGTACCGATAAAATTTTTATCGACTATCTGCGTAACGGCAGAGGTGCGACAGCAGTAGCGGCTTACTCTACCAGAGCAAAAGCTGCGGCAACGGTTTCGGTACCGATCGGCTGGGAAGAACTGGTGATAGACAGAATAAAACCCGATCAGTTTACCCTCTTCAATTTATTTGACCGACTGCAATCATTGGCAAATGATCCTTGGCAGGATTATAACCAAACCGGGCAATCGCTGAAAAATGCGATCAAGAGTATCCGTAAAACGCGCTAACCCTGAATACAGGATTCACCTTCAATAATAGCTCGCAGCATATAAAAGTTCTGGTTATGCCAATCTGCTATGTTCGGAATCGAACAGACCGTCCTTTTCATCAAATCTATTCTAAGTTTGCAAGCACTGAAAGCCGCACGCTTTCGGAACGGCCTAGGCTCGCTGAGCAGCGACCGGGCAATTATTTTATTTTGTGTAAGCGGACGATTACGCAGAATGCTAATTAGAGAGGATTGACCATGGCTACCAAAACTCACAAAGTAGCGGGTATTTTTGCCAACCTGCAGGACACTCAATCCGCAAAAAATCTATTGATAGAACGAGGCATCGCCCCCGCGCACATCAATCTTATTGTCCCCGAAGACAAGATGATAGATAAAAAGATCGAACCCGACGGAGACGGCGTCGCTAAAGAAGTAGTCAAGGATGCAATAATCGGAGGAGTCATAGGCGGCGGAGTCGGCGCAGCCGGTGCCGCCGCAATGGCCGCTGCCAGTATCACCCTGTTTGTCGCCAGCCCGGTGCTGGGACCCTTATCGTTAATGGGATGGGGCGCCATGATAGGGATCATCGCCGGCGGAGGCAAAGGGGCCGGCATTCGCGAAGATCAGTTCGCCGACATGGTTAAAGACGTAACTAACGATGGTAAATTCATTTTGATGGTTCATACCGCTTCCGAAAATGAATTCAAAGTCGCTCACGATACTCTGGCAGAACTGACCCAGGAAAAAAGCGATGTCAAATCCGTTTGAATCCGAAGGCGCATACCCTTGCGCATCGACATCCTGAAATCAGTTTTACTGGCTTCCGTCCAAAATGTGGAAAAAAATCAAATCGTTTATTCAGCAATTATTAAACAATTTTAACAGACACCAAGTATTAACCCTGTCCGCAGCGTTAGCGTTTTATACCGCACTTTCCCTGGCGCCTCTGCTTTTGATTACCCTGTCGGTCGTAGGCCTGCTGGGAGGAAAATCCCAACTTCATCTGCTTGAACAGATACGCAGC
>JAJYPZ010000108.1 GCA_021794855.1 Pseudomonadota bacterium
AAACGTTACGTCTATTCATCAAAAAAAGACAGTCAATTATAACAAGAAAAAGTCAGGATAACGATGTTTAATTTATTAGTACATTCGATTTCAGTCATGTTGCAGGAAATGGCAAACTATCCAGAAAGTGTTGCAACCGCTCTAAAACCGCCGTCCGTCCGATCAAGGCCAAAGTTGCGTCGATACCGGGCGTATGCGGCGTTCCGGTAATAATCACGCGTAAAGGCATGGCGACTGCAGGCATTTTCAGGCCGTATTCCGCTACGGCGGTTTTGATGGCTGCGTTGATCCCGGCTCTGCTCCATTCGATCCGGCCGAACTGAACTGCAAGCTGCCGAAGCGCCGGCATGGCGTCAACGCCGACATGTGCTGCGAGCATTTCTTCTGTAGGTGCGCTATAGCGATAAAAAAGCGCCGCCGCTTCAGCAAGTTCGGTCAGCGTGCTTGTGCGTTCCTTGAGTAATTGCACAACTTCAGCGAGGGAAGGTTCGATTGCCGGACCCGGTATTAACGATTCAAGGCGAGGCCGAATCCGTTCGGCGAGACTATCGTTATCGGCGGATTTAAGATATTGCTGGTTGATCCAGAGCAGTTTCTCCGGATTGAATTTGGCCGGAGAGCGGCTGATGGCTTCGAGGTTGAACCAGTCGATAAATTGTTCCATGCCGAAAATCTCTTCGTCGCCGTGCGCCCAGCCCAGACGCGCCAGGTAATTCAGCAGGGCTTCGGGCAGATAGCCGTCTTCCTGATATTGCAGCACGCTGACCGCGCCGTGGCGTTTCGATAGCCGCTCGCCGTCTGCGCCGAGTATCATCGGCACGTGAGCGTACTGCGGCAACGCGGCGCCCAGCGCTTTGAGGATATTGATCTGGCGCGGCGTGTTGTTGACATGATCGTCGCCGCGGATGACGTGTGTGATCTGCATGTCCCAGTCGTCGACGACAACGCAGAAATTGTAAGTGGGCGTACCGTCGGGACGGGCGATGATCAAGTCGTCGAGTTCGGCATTGGCGATTTCTATCGTGCCTTTTACGAGATCGCGCCAGGCGACACTGCCTTCAACAGGGTTTTTAAAGCGGATCACCGGCAGAACTTCGGCCGGAATCGAAGGCAGGGTTTTTCCCGCTTCGGGTCGCCAGCGGCCATCGTAACGAGGCTTCAATCCGGCCAGTCTTTGCTGTTCACGCATAGCTTCGACTTCATCCCGGCTGGCGTAGCAATAATAAGCGTGACCGGTCGCGAGCAGTTGCGTCAGGACTTCCTTGTAGCGCGGCATACGCTGCATCTGGTAATACGGTCCTTCATCGTAATCGAGACCCAGCCAGCGCATGCCTTCGAGTATGGCTTCGACCGATTCCGGCGTCGAGCGTTCGAGATCCGTATCTTCGACCCTGAGGATGAATGTGCCGGCGTGATGGCGGGCGTATGCCCAGGAAAACAGCGCCGTGCGTGCGCCGCCGATGTGGAGATAGCCGGTGGGGCTGGGGGCGAAGCGGGTACGAATCATGATATGTTTTCTGTGAAAAAAGGGATAAGCTTGTTCCGCCAGGAACGATAGACTTTTGTCATGCGGTTCCGCCGACGGTCAGCCCGTCTATGCGCAAAGTCGGCTGGCCGACACCTACCGGTACGCTTTGTCCTTCTTTGCCGCAGGTGCCGACGCCGGGATCGAGTTGCATATCGTTACCGATCATGGAGACACGATTCAGAACGTCGGGACCGTTACCGATCAGCGTCGCGCCTTTGACCGGATAGGTGATCTTGCCGTCTTCTATCATATACGCTTCGGCGGCCGAGAAAACGAATTTGCCGCTGGTAATATCGACCTGACCGCCGCCGAAGTTGGCGGCATAAAGTCCGTGCTTGACCGAGGCGATGATTTCGGCAGGATCTTTGTCGCCGTTAAGCATATAGGTATTGGTCATACGCGGCATGGGAATGTGCGCAAACGATTCGCGGCGCGCGTTTCCGGTAATCGGCACACCCATCAGGCGGGCATTCAGGCTGTCCTGCATGTAGCCTTTAAGTATGCCGTTTTCTATCAGCGTTGTGCACTGGGTGGGGTTGCCTTCATCATCGACGTTGAGCGAACCGCGCCGGTTGACCAGCGTGCCGTCGTCGACGACGGTGACTCCGGTCGCGGCGACCCGGTCGCCGATGCGGCCGCTGAAAGCGGAGCTGCCTTTGCGGTTAAAATCGCCTTCCAGACCGTGCCCGATTGCTTCATGCAGTAAAATTCCCGGCCAGCCTGCGCCAAGGACGACCGTCATGGTGCCAGCCGGAGCGGGTTTGGCGGCAAGATTGGTGACCGCCTGATGGACGGCTTTTTCGGCATAATCGCGCAGCACGGCTTCGGTAAAATATTCGTAACCGAAACGGCCTCCGCCGCCGGCCGATCCCTGTTCGCGGCGACCGTCCTGTTCCGTGATCACCTGTAAGGACAGGCGTACAAGAGGGCGTACATCGGCGGCCTGGTGACCGTCCGACCGGGCGATGAAAACGACATCGTATTCGGCGTTCAAACTTGCCATCACTTGCGTGACGCGGTTGTCGATACTGCGTGCGTACTGTTCGAGTTTTTCCAGTAACGCTACCTTGTCCGCGTCTTGCAGCGTGATCAGCGGATCGGCGGGTTGATAGAGAGAGCGGATATCTTTGCGGGCGATAACGCGGTGCTGATGGCTGGCGCCGCTTTTGGCGATGGCCCGGGTCGCATTGCTGGCAGCGATCAGCGCGTTGTGGCTGATATCGTCGGAATAGGCGAACGCGGTTTTTTCGCCCGAAATCGCGCGTACGCCCACGCCCTGGTCGATGCTGAAACTGCCCGATTTGACCTGGCCTTCTTCCAGGCTCCAGCTTTCCGAGCGAGTATACTGAAAGTATAAATCCGCATAATCGAGATGGTGGGACATCAATTGTCCGAATACATCGTCGAGTTGTCCCAGTTCGAGCTGGTTCGGGACAAACAGCGTCTCTTGCGCAGTTTGCAGCAGGGTATCCGAATTTGGAATGTAAATGCCTGAAAGCGTGGTCATGGAAATTCCTTATTGAATGGATTTGATTTTCAAACGGCTACAATCGAGGATGCGATGTTTGAGTGCAGGCAAGCTGGTGCGCAAACTCTTCTGATAATCGGCGTTGATGCCGGCGACGACTATGCCGGATCCGCGCGGCAAGCGATCGAGGACAACGCCCCACGGATCGACGATCATGGTGTCGCCATGCGTTTCCCGTCCCGACAGGTGATAGCCTCCTTGCGCGGGGGCGATGACATACGCCAGATTTTCTATGGCGCGTGCGCGAATCAGCGTTTCAAAATGCGCTTTGCCCGTGGTGGCGGTAAACGCTGACGGAACGACGATAATATCGACATCGGGCATGGCGCGATAGAGCTCGGGAAAGCGCAAGTCATAGCAAATAGACAAACCCAGCCTGCCGAATGGGGTATCGAGCACCACGATTTCATTGCCGGATTCGATCACGTTTTCTTCATCGTAGTGCTCGGTACCCAAATTGAAGCCGAACAAATGAATTTTGTCATAGCGTCCTGCAAGTTTGCCTTTGTCGTCATATACGAGACAACTGTTGCGCACTTTTTTCGGATTGTCGCACGCCAGCGGCACAGAGCCGCCGATCAGCCAGATTTTGTGTTTTTTGGCTGAGCGGGACAAAAAAGTCTGGATAGGGCCGTGACCTTCCGTTTCTTTTACCGCTATTTTGTCAGTATCTTTTAAACCCATTATGGCGAAATATTCGGGAAGTGCAACGAGTCTGGCACCTTGTTTGACCGCGGCTGCAATCAGTCGTTCCGCTTCGGCAAGATTGGCGGCGACATTGGGGCCGGAGGCCATTTGTATCGCGGCAACGCGGACAACGGTATTGGATTCGCGGGGTTTCGGATGCTGGGCGCTCTCATGCGTTGAGTAAGTCATAGTGAATTCCAGAGAGGAGTATCGGTTAAAGCTATCAGGTTTAAATAATTATAGCAGTTTTGATTTTAACGGACGTTATTCGTCTTTTTTCACGACCGGGTCTGCCCAGGGGCCAGTTATGGTGTAATCGAAGCTGACTGCATTGCCGAACGGGTTTTTTAGCAACTCCTGAGCCGCATAGACGCCCAGAGCGACGACCGGCCCGCCGAGCAGGGAACTCGCCAGCGCTACTGTGCCATTGAGCTTGGGACTGATGGATGCATGCAATTGCTGGGTTTGCGCATTCATGTCTATGGTTCCGTTCATGCGTACGCTTGCGGCCGGTCCGTTCATCAAGAAGTCCTTGCTGTAGATTATGCCGCGGTTAAGCTGCATCGTTGCGGAAATATCTTCAAACGCAAACCCTTCGCTGAATATATCGCTAAAGTCGAGTCCGATATGCCGAGGCAATGCCTGCAGACTCAGCACGCCCAATAATTTGGCCGCACCCGGATCGATTTTGAGGAATTGTCCGTTTTCGGCGGTAAGGGTGAAATTACCCGCCAGACTGGTCAGCGTAATATCGACGGGCGTACCGTCCCAGTCGGCTTGACCGTCGATGATGGCAGTACCGCCCTTGATCGTTCCCGGGTGACCGAAGCGGTCGAAAAAATGGCCGATATTTTTAATATTCAATCGAATAGTCGCGACGGTTTCAGGACTGGCATGAGGGTGCCAGAGCGCGGACATCTGCAATTTGCTGTCGCTGTCATCGAGCGCTATCTGCCGGAAACGCAAGCCGCCCGGAATCGGAGTGGCGCGAACCCGGAGTTCGCCCAGATGCCGCTTCCCCACCATCAGATCGTCGACATCCAGCACCAGTTCGGGCAAAGCGGTCGAACCGGGTTGCGCTGCGGCAGTCGTATTCTGCGCATCGGGAATGTTCAGGTTTTTGAAGTGCGCAATCAGTTTGTCGGTAGACGGTGGAGCACCGTGCGGCAGCCAGTTGATTTTTCCTTGTAAAACGGCACTTGAAACATCGGCTTGCCAGTCAGGACCGTTATTGACTGCATGTAAACGAATGTCATTGAACTGGCGCTGAAACAGATCGAATTGACCGATTGTTACATTTATATCGATTTTTTGCGGCAGCAGTGACGGCGAAGTGCCGGAAGGCTGACTGTTCCAGCCCTCGAAATCGAGGGCCGGAACATGCCCGCTTATCCATAAACCGGGCGAAGTCGGTACCCGGGCTGTTCCGCCAAAATTCACGGCGGCACGTTTGATCTGACCGCCATTTTCCTGTGTGGCGCGCAATAGCGCAGCATCAACCATATTTCCGTAATGTAAATCGACTTGTTCCTCTCCGGTTCCGGCAGGTTTCGTATTGATCTGCAACGGGATTGGTTCGGC
>JAJYPZ010000109.1 GCA_021794855.1 Pseudomonadota bacterium
ACTACGCCGGTCAGTACGATATCCCGCCCTTCCCAGCTACGCGGCAAGCTGTCGTCGAGTCGATGTTGCGCCAGCAAGGCGCCATAGAAAAATCCTGCGGCGAAACAGATGATCGCGAGACCGCCCTGCCGCAACCGTCGCCACCATTCCTGCCGGGGTAATATCCAGACCGCGGCAGCCAATAAAGGCAGCCCCCATAATCCTGCGACAGAGGGCAATTCGGTTTGCGATTGCAAACACATGACGCCGACGACAAAAGCAAGGATAGCCAGCAGCATGAATGCATTCCGTCAATTATTAACAAACGGATATAATACGCCCGCTGTGCTACGCATCGGTTAAAATGTGCGCCCGGCAAAAAAATCGTTTAAATTTCGGGAACGGCGTCTACGCCAAACAATACCGCTTTAAGCCGCTTCAATTCGTCGCGCAGTTCGGCGGCGCGCTCGAATTCCAGATTTTTCGCCGCCGCCAGCATATCTTTTTCCACTTGTTTCAATTCGCGAGTCAGGGTTTTTTCATCTTTGCTGCGATACGAGGCTATTTTCTGCTCGGCCTTGTGTTGAGCCTGCGCGCTTTCCATATCGTACGCGCCTTCGATGATGTCTTTGATGCCCTTGACGATGCCGCGCGGCGTAATGCCGTGCAGCGTATTGAATTCGATCTGCTTTTGCCGGCGCCGCTCATTCTCGCTCATCGCCCGCTGCATCGAACCGGTAATACGGTCGGCATACAAAATGGCGCGACCGTGCAGATGCCTGGCGGCGCGCCCTATGGTCTGGATCAATGAGCGCTCCGAGCGCAGGAATCCTTCCTTGTCCGCATCCAGAATAGCGACCAGCGACACTTCCGGGATATCCAGCCCTTCGCGCAACAAATTAATCCCGACCAGTACGTCGAACAGGCCCAAACGTAAGTCGCGAATGATTTCCACCCGCTCGACGGTGTCGACATCGGAATGCAGATACCGAACTTTTACTCCGTGTTCGGCCAGATAATCGGTCAGATTTTCCGACATCCGTTTAGTCAACGTCGTCACCAGTACGCGCTCGTTCAAGGCAACGCGCTTGGTGATTTCGGACAGCACGTCGTCGACTTGCGTCGCCACGGGCCGAACCTCGATAATAGGGTCCAGCAATCCGGTGGGCCGCACCACCTGTTCAACGACTTGCCCCTGGTGCTGCCGTTCGTACTCGGCCGGGGTCGCCGAAATAAATACGGTCTGGCGCATCACGCGCTCGAATTCGTCGAAGCGCAACGGCCGGTTATCCATCGCCGACGGCAGCCGAAAACCGTAATTGACCAGATTTTCCTTGCGCGCGCGATCGCCTTTGTACATACCGCCGACTTGCGGAATCGTGACGTGCGATTCATCGATAAACATCAGCGCGCGCGGAGGTAAATAATCGAGCAGAGTCGGCGGCGGTTCTCCGGGTTTTCGGCCCGACAAATGACGCGAGTAGTTTTCTATGCCCTTACAGAATCCCAGCTCATTCATCATTTCCAGGTCGAAACGCGTACGCTGCTCCAGACGTTGCGCTTCGACCAGCTTGTTGTCGCGGTAATACTCTTCCAGCCGCTCGCGCAGTTCCAGCTTCACCGCCTCCATCGCGCGCAAGGTCGTGCTGCGCGGCGTCACGTAATGGCTGGACGGATACACAGTATAGCGCGCCAGTTTCTGCAACAAATGACCGGTCAGCGGGTCGAACATACGGATACTTTCTATCTCGTCGTCGAACAGGGACACGCGCACCGCATGTTCCGCGTTTTCGGCCGGAAAGATGTCGAGCACATCGCCGCGTACGCGAAATATGCCGCGCTTGAACTCGATTTCGTTACGTTCGTATTGCATCCCGATCAATCGCTGTATGGCATCGCGTTGCGACAGTTTTTCTCCCTGCCGCAGATGCAGAATCATCTGATGATAATCGGCAGGATTGCCGATACCGTAAATGGCCGAGACGGTCGCCACCACAATGCTGTCTTTGCGTTCCAGCAATGCCTTGGTCGCGGACAGGCGCATCTGCTCGATATGCTCGTTGATGCTGGAATCTTTTTCGATAAACAGATCCCGCGCCGGAACGTACGCTTCGGGCTGATAATAATCGTAATACGAAACGAAATATTCAACCGAATTTTCCGGAAAAAATTCGCGCATCTCCGCGTAAAGCTGTGCCGCCAGGGTTTTGTTCGGCGCCATGATCATCGCCGGACGACCGAGTTGCGCAATGACGTTCGCCATCGTATACGTCTTGCCCGAACCGGTCACGCCCAGCAATGTCTGGAACGCCAGACCGTCCCGTATTCCCGTCACCAGCTTTTCTATCGCCTCGGGCTGGTCGCCGGCCGGTAAAAAAGGTTGATGCAAACGAAAAGGACTATTGGGAAAAGTGACAATCACGAGTAAAATCGCCCCCTAAATAATGACTGGAAACACGCCCGTCGCCGAACGACGGTTTTCAGATTACGAATATTATCATGCCGCGTAATTAAACCCGGCAAAGACAGCCTTAAGGATCGAAGTTGAAACTCTCACACCGCGTACTGGCCATCAAACCCTCACCGACGCTTGCCGTAACCAGCCGCGCGGCCAGACTGAAAGCAGAAGGAAGGGATATTATTGGATTAGGCGCCGGCGAACCCGATTTCGATACGCCGCGCCACATCAAGGATGCGGCTATCGCAGCGATTAACAGCGGCTTTACCAAATATACTGCAGTAGGCGGAACGCCCTCCCTGAAACAGGCAGTGATCGCCAAATTCAAACGCGACAACGGGCTCGACTATACCGCGAGACAAATTCTCGTGTCGTGCGGCGGCAAACAAAGCTTTTTCAATCTGATTCAGGCGCTGATCGATCCCGGCGACGAAGTGCTCATTCCGGCACCATACTGGGTCTCTTATCCGGACATCGTCATCCTGGCCGGCGGCACGCCCGTCATCGTGCAGGCCGGAATCGACCAGGGTTTTAAAATCACCCCCGCACAGCTGCAGGCCGCCATCACGCCGCACACCCGGCTGGTCGTACTCAACAGTCCTGGCAATCCCAGCGGTGCAGTCTACAGCCGGGCTGAATTGCTTGCGCTGGGAGAAGTATTGCGCCGCCATCCCGAAATCATCGTCGCCACCGACGATATGTACGAACACATCCGTCTGCAAGACGAACCGTTTTACAATATCCTTAACGCCTGCCCCGACCTGTATCCGCGCACTGTCGTTTTAAACGGGGTATCCAAGGCCTACGCCATGACCGGCTGGCGCATCGGTTATTGCGCGGGACCGGAAGACTTGATCACGGCAATGGAGAACGTACAATCGCAATCGACTTCCAATCCGGCTTCGATTTCACAAATTGCCGCCGAAGCCGCGCTAAATGGCGATCAGGGGTGCATCATGCCCATGCTCGACGCCTTTCGCGAACGTCACGAATTTATCGTCGACAAGCTGAATCGGATCGAAGGAGTTCATTGCCTGTATGCCGGCGGAGCGTTTTACGCTTTTCCCGACGTCAGCCACGCTATCCGCCGATTATACGAAACAGGCACCATTACGGCACCTACCGATATTGCGCTCAGCGAATTTCTGCTCGAAAAAGCCGGCGTCGCCGTCGTCCCCGGCTCGGCATTCGGCAGCGAAGGTTATATCCGCCTGTCGTTCGCCACGTCCATGGACAATCTCAAGGCGGCAAGCCTGCGTCTGGAGACCTGGATGGCATGATATCTGCCTCAGTTAACGTTCCTTGCAAACTCATGGAAAGTTCGGCTGCATTTCTGATGCTGCCCGCAAAAGCGCAGGCTTAACCTGCCAATATCATGTCCAGTGCAAGGTATGGCTGGTCAGCAGCACCATGCCGGAGGCAAACAGGCAATAATATCCGAATATATGCCATTTTCCATGCTCCAGCCATTGCGACAGCCACTTGAGCGCTACCAGCGCGGCGGCGAAACTCAGCACCATACCCGCCAGACTCGGCCATGCCACCTGCAGCATATTGCCGGCCAGGGCTTGAGAACCGTAAGCTTTATAAAATCGATACACTTCCTTGGCAATGACTGGCGGTGTCAATACGACTGCCAGAGCGAAACTGAATTCTTCGGAACGAACTTTATCGATACCGAGCAGCAAACCCGTCGAAATCGTCGCTCCCGACCGGGAAAACCCCCTGAATGGCAGACACAAACCTTGAACCGCTCCTATCCAGGCAGATTGCGTATTACTCAGCGTGCGGCCCACTGTGGAAGTCGAATGGCGTGAAGAAACGATGATGATTATGCCGGCTGCCGCCAGGCCGGCGGCAATAATATACACATTGCCGAACAGTTGTTCAATTTCGGCATGCGTACCCCGCAGGACCACATGTTCGATAAAAAACAGCAATGCCAGGCCGACTGCGCCGGTAAGCGCCGTCGCCACCACTACTGTCCGGGCGAACGGCCAGAACGTACTGGCGGAAGAAAAGTAACGGTCACGCCAGGAGCGCCAAAAATAGATAATCACAGCCAGCATGGTACCGGTATGGAGCATGACCAGCAAAAGCGTCATTTCCGGGGTGGTGGGATCGAATCCCATCAATTTGGCCGTAAGGATTACATGTGCCGAACTGGACACCGGAAGCATTTCGCAAACTCCCTGTACCACAGCCAGCACTAAAACATCAAAAAAAGTCATGTATTGATTCCGGTTTAAAGTATAAGAATTTCTGTAAGCATCGCGACAAACCCGAATACTTTAACAGTAGCCCCGAATTCTGTGCAAGTTTAAATTTTTAACGGATAGGCTTTGATTCAGGGTCGATTTCCAAAAGCCGGAATTACGGAACTTTGCGGCATGTTACTATATCATTTAAGAAATAAGCTTCTGCGTTGGATATTTCGGGACTAATCCATAAATAATTGACGACCCCATAAGGCATATCGTTCACGCGGAATATTCTTTCGGCTCTTAAACTATCTCTTGAAAGCCTGCTTATGAACACTGCTTTAATCGGCATAGATTACATTGTCGACATCCTGGACCCAAATAAAGCCACAGCGCGTTCCGCCGGTCACGCCATGGCCCGCGATATCATCGGGAAAACCAATCGAGCACTGGCAATCGCACGTAGACGCGGCTGGCTGACCATACTGGTCAAAGTCGGTTTCGCCAAAAATTATATCGACCAGCCCAAACAGTCCCCTTTATTCGGCAGGTTACACGAATACGGGACTTTTGCCCTGGAAACTCCG
>JAJYPZ010000110.1 GCA_021794855.1 Pseudomonadota bacterium
TGCTGTTTCCAGTCTATCAACGCTTGCGCGCGGCACGGGGCGTAGTTCAAACCAATGAAAGCGACCTGTTTTTTCCCGATATGAACCAGCGTGCTCCAACCGCCGGGAATGCGCCGGATTTAAATCCGGCAGAACGCCTGCAACTCATCAAACAATCCCGGACTCAGTTTCAACGCGGTTTATTGGGATTTTTACGCCAACAGGATACCGATCAGGGACTGAATGCCATGCGCAGCGCGGTTTCCGGCGTGGAAACCGCCATGACGACATCCGCCGGTCGCACTTTCTGGTGGGGTGCCGGCGCATTCGTGGATTGCCTGGTCTATCATTCGATAGAACCGAATTTTGCGGTAAAACAATTATGCGGCCGCATCGATCTACAGATGCGACGGCATATCGAAGGCTCACATAAAATCGCCGAGCGCCTGCTGCGTGATCTTTTGTATTTTATAGCGCAAAGCCGCGATATCAACGAGCATGTTGCCGAAGTAAAAAAAACATTCGACCTGACGCGACTGCTTCCCAATCCTATCGACACATCCAAGGAAATACGCGAGTTACGTTATTCGCTCAAGAAAATTTTACTCACGCTGAATAACGCCAAAGAATTCTGGATAAAATTCGCTTCCGGCCATCGGGCTTCGCTGCCCGGCTTTCAAACAGCCATCAGCGATCTGAGCGATCTGACTGCAAGTTTGAACAATACGCAAATCAACAAACTGATCAATGAAATTCGGGGCGTTGCCAACGACTATCCCGATTTTCCCGCACAGCGTCACGAAGCGGTCAATCTGGAAGTTGCCACCACTTTATTGCTATTGCAAAACAATCTGGAGCATTACGAAAATATCAGCGGCGAACTCTTGCAGCAAGTCGAAGTGCAGACCCAGCGACTCCGCGCCGCAGCCTATTCGGAAAGCAGTCTTGCCGATATCGCAGAAATCCCGCTGCTGGACGAAATTTCGCGCCAGGCCCAGGAAAAATTGTTAATGGCGCAAGTGGCCCAGGAAATTCAGCTGAATATACAAAAAATAGAAGAAGCACTAGACAGTTTTTTTCGAGACCCGATGCATGAAAGACAGCTTATAGCCGGCCTGAATCGTCCTCTTACCGAAATCCAGGGCGCATTGAATATCATGCAACTCGATGCTGCCGCTCAAATCCTCGAACAAACCCACAGCATGATTAACAGGCTCGCCGATCCGGCTGCAGCGATAGATGAATCAACATTCCCCATTATTGCCGATGCAATCAGCAGTATCAGCTTATATGTCGACGCTCAGCGCTATAACCGGCCCGCGGCGCTCAATCTGTTGCAGCCGATCCTGATCCAGCTCGGCCTGGCTCAGGATTTTCCGGCAGCGAGCCCAGCGAACGAACGCATAGAGGACGAACTGAAAACGCTCAACACGGATTTATATCATCAGCTTGAAGCATGGCAAAACCTTACGGATAAAGAGGCCGCCAAAGGTAAACTCGTTGAGACTTTAATCAAAATCGGTCAGGACGCAGAACTGGTCGGCGATCCGGAGCTCAAAGCCCAAACCGGAGAAATCCTTGCACAAATCAAGGCAGACAACGACCATGCGTTAATCGAACTGGCCCGCAAAATGGGTGTGCCTGTACCCGGTAGCGAGACCAAAGAGGCTCAACCTGTACAGCCTGCAGAAGAAATCGACGCCGAACTGCTGGCCATATTTCTCGAAGAAGCCCGTGAAGTACTGGTAACGATAGAAAATTCTCTGGAAATGATTGGCGGCAATGCCCACGATCTCGACGCTTTGCGTATTTTGCGCCGTAGTTACCATACCCTTAAAGGCAGCGGCCGGATGGTGGGCCTGAACGAACTGGGCGAAGCAGCCTGGGCTATCGAGCAACTACTCAATCTTTGGTTGCAGGATGAAAAAACGGCTACGCCTGAATTGTCGACCGTGCTGAACCTTGCCTACCCGACTTTCTCAACCTGGATAGACGCGCTGCAAAATAGCGTCATCCCCGATATCGATTACCACTCGCTGATTGCGCAGGCTGATCAATTGCGACTGACTGACTCGAGCAAATCCACTGCGGCAGCAAAAATTATCGAAGAATCGGCATTCAGGGACGATATTGCGCCAGCAGAGAATTCGTCCGGAGCGGAAGTCGAGCTCCCCGTTCAGCATGACATCACTGCCGCAGAGTCTGATATACCGTTAAATCCGCTGGCTGAAGAAGCCGATCTGGCAACCGCCCTATCTGACGGCAGTAATACAGATTTGCCTCCATTCGAAGCTGCTGCTCCGGAACATAGCGATATTTCATTACAAGAACCGGATAGCAGCGATGAATTTTATGCATCGGTTTTTTTCGATACGGAAGAAACCAGCGAGGTGACAGTACTCGAAGACGTCATCCCCGCCGCGACGGTCGAATTCGGAAATGAAGGCATTGCGCAAACAATACCTGACAATTATGACTTGGAACCTACCGATGAGCGTATCGCGATAGGGACGAATCTGATCTCGCCGATGTTGCTCGATATCTTTTTACGCGAAGCAAGCCAGCATTACCAGACTTTGCGCGACGAATTCGACCGGCGGCAACACAACCCCACAGAAACCGTAAGCTATGAATTCATGCGCGCCGCTCATACCCTGGCGGGTATCGCCGGCTTGACCGGGTTCGCGACCGTAGCCGATCTGGCACATGCTTTGGAGTCCTGGCTCAATCGCCTGCACAGCACCGGTTCGCCTTTGCCCGATAACGACCTGACGACGGATGCCGCCATCAACCGGATCGGCCAAATGCTCGAAAGCATAATTCGACAGCAATCCCCCGGTCCAGAAACCGATTTGATAGAACAAATCAACCACGCCCAGATCAGTATACCAGCGCCTCAAGACGACAGCCTCACGAATTCCGGCAGCGACGATAGTGCAGCCTTCCTCCCGGAATTTGTGCGCGAACGGTCTGCCGAACTCCCAAGCGTAGTTCAGGATGCCGACATAGTACACACGGACCCTACACTCGATGCCTTGCTTTTACCCAGTGATAATCCGGACCAGCAGCATAAAGTTACCGATGACGTAGACGATCAGTTATTGCCGATTTTCCTGGAAGAAGCCAACGACCTGCTACCGGAAATCGAAAAATCGGTCCGCAATTGGCGGCAGGATCCCGATGGCGAAGAACAGACGAATATCCAGCGCTTACTGCACACGCTCAAAGGCAGCGCACGCATGGCAGGTGCAATGCGTCTGGGCGAACTGACGCATACGCTGGAAACGGAAGTCGTCGAAACGATCAACAAACATTCGGCCAGCGAGACCGATTTCGATCGTTTCGAAACCGAACTAGACCAGTTAAATATTGCAATCGAACAATTGCGCAATCCTGTTCCGTCCCCGTTCCCCGTTTCTATTGCCGATGGCAGTGACGACGGACGCAAACCCCCTCCCTCGGCAGATCAGCCCGCTAATACGCCGGCGATTGCGGAAAACGAGGCGGCAATGCAGACCTTGCGCGTTCGTGCCGAAACCGTAGACAGACTGGTAAATGAAGCCGGCGAAATCAATATTACCCGCTCCAGACTGGAAAGCAGCGTGACCAATATTCGACTGGGAACCGTAGAGCTCAACGAAAACCTGCAGCGACTGCGGGCTCAGTTAAGGGAACTGGAAATCCAGGCCGAAAGCCAGATGCAATCGAATCTGTCGCACATGCGCAACGAAGATGCCCAATTCGATCCGCTGGAATTCGACCGTTTTACGCGACTCCAGGAACTCACCCGCATGATCGCGGAAAGCGTCAACGACATCGGTACAGTCCAGCAAAATCTGGCTATCGGACTTAACGAAACCGATGCGGCTATCACCCAGCAAGGGCGCCTGGCCAAAGATCTGCAGCAGGCTCTGATGCATATCCGCATGGTTCCCTTAGCCAGCATTTCAGACCGGCTGCATCGTACGGTACGTCTGGCGGCCAAAGATCTCGGCAAAAAGGCAAGCCTGCAACTGGTAGGTGCGCATGTCGAATTCGACCGCGGAATTCTGGACAAAATAGTAGCACCGCTTGAACATTTGCTGCGCAATTCGGTGGCGCACGGCATAGAAATGCCGCAAGAGCGGATAATTGCGAATAAATCCGAATACGGAGAAATCGTTCTTTATACCCGCCAGGAAGGCAATGAAATCATTATTGCACTGCGCGATGACGGCAGGGGGCTCGATCTTGAAGCAATTCGTACCAAAGCCATAGAAAACGGCGTCATCGAGTCTGGAGCCGAAATACCTGTAGACGAACTGATGCAGCTCATTTTTACCAGCGGATTCTCTACTGCAGAATCGGTTACAACACTATCCGGCCGCGGCATCGGCATGGATGTAGTAAAAAACGAAATCACACAGCTCGGCGGCCGCATCGATCTGGCTTCAGAAACCGGTAAAGGCGTTCAATTTTCCATCTATCTTCCGTTGACTCTGGCCGTCACGCAAACTGTCATGGTGACCGTTTCCGACCGGAAATATGCCATACCGTCGGCGACCGTCGAACAAGTCCAGGAATACAAAACCCCACGCCTTCAAGAACTGTTGGCGGCCAGACAGATAAGCTGGCAGAATAATCATTACGATTTTTTCTATCTTCCCCATTTGCTCGGCGAGACCCACAAGCAACCGGTAGTCCAGAATTATAGTCCGGTACTGCTGTTGCGCAGCGGTAACCAGCGCGTAGCGATACTGGTCGATCACCTCACGGGCAATCAGGAAGTCGTGGTCAAAAATATCGGACCGCAACTGTCCCGGGTCGTAGGCATTGCCGGCGCTACCGTCATGGGTAACGGACAGATTGTGCTGATCCTCAATCCGGTACAACTGGCCCAGCGTCAGGGTCCGTTGGCGCGCAGCAATCTTCTGACAGCGTCTGCCCACGATGCAACACCGGACCGTCCCGTCATCATGGTGGTCGACGATTCGCTCACGGTGCGTAAAATTGCCAGCCGGATGCTGAATCGTGAGGGCTATGAGGTAGTTACCGCCAAGGATGGTATCGACGCTTTGCAACTTCTGCAGAACACGACCCCCGTAGCGATGCTGCTCGATATCGAAATGCCGCGCATGGACGGATTCGAATTGACCAAAGTCATGCGAGCGGATCATAAAATGGCGAACATCCCCATCATCATGATCACCTCGCGGACCGCCGACAAACATCGAGACCACGCATTCAGCCTGGGGGTCAAT
>JAJYPZ010000111.1 GCA_021794855.1 Pseudomonadota bacterium
GGGTATCTGGTCAGGTATTCAGGAAACGGGTGACCATCGCTTGTTCGAGGTTGGCTTGCAGAGGGATTTTCACCTTGTAGCCGCTGCCTAGCGCTTCGTGTATCGGTTCGCCGCGGTGATCCAGCATCTGCGTCAGCGCAATGGTGTGATTGCCCGCCGGGTGGATGATTTCGAGTCTGTCGCCGACGAGGAATTTGTTTTTTACTTCTATTTCCGCAAACCCGCTTATGCTGTCGTAACCGGTCACATCGCCGACATACTGGCTGCGATTGCTTTCCGAATGACCGCGCATGTAATTCTGGTATTCCTGGGTATGATGACGTTCGTAAAATCCGTCCGTGTAACCGCGATTAGCGAGGCTTTCCAGATCGGATAGCAGCGCGGGATCGAACGGGCGGCCGGCTACCGCGTCGTCGATCGCTTTGCGGTAGGTTTGCGCGGTACGGGCGACGTAGTAGGCCGATTTGGTCCTGCCTTCTATTTTAAGCGAATCGACGCCGATTTCCACCAGACGCGCAATGTGCTCGATGGCGCGCAGATCTTTGGAATTCATGATGTAAGTGCCGTGATCGTCCTCCATGATGGGCATCATTTCGCCCGGGCGTTCTTTTTCCTCAATCAGATATACTTTATTCGCCAGCGGATGACGCTGCTGGCTGCCGCAATCGGAAAATTCGGTGGTCTCCATTGCAGCGCGGAAATCGAATTCTATTTTTTCCACGTCGCCTGTCGCGTCTTCGCTGGTGTCGTGGACTTTGTAATCCCAGCGGCACGAATTCGTGCAGGTACCCTGATTCGGGTCGCGGTGATTGAAATATCCCGACAGCAGGCAGCGACCGGAATAAGCGATGCACAATGCGCCGTGGACGAATACTTCCAGTTCCATTTCCGGGCACTGCTGCTTGATTTCCTCGATTTCGTCGAACGACAGTTCGCGCGACAGGATAATGCGGCGCAGTCCCAGGCTTTGCCAGAATCTGACTGTCGCATAATTCACGGTGTTGGCCTGTACCGATAGATGTACCGGTATTTCCGGCCATTTTTCCCGGACCATCATGATGAGTCCCGGGTCGGCCATAATGAGGGCGTCGGGTTGCATGGCGATGATCGGCGCCATGTCGGCCATGTAGGTTTTGACCTTGGCGTTATGCGGCATCAGATTGCTGGCGACGAAAAATTTCTTGTTCAGGGCATGCGCTTCGCGGATGCCGGTTTCCAGCTGCTCCAGCTGGAATTCGTTATTGCGCGCGCGCAACGAATAACGGGGCTGGCCTGCATAGACTGCGTCGGCGCCGAAGCGGTAAGCGTAGCGCATTTTTTCGAGAGTGCCGGCCGGAGCCAGGAGTTCGGGTATTTTCATGATGTCCTCGTATCAGTTCCGATTCGTCGCGCCAGTTCCGCGGCTTTGCCCAGATAAGTGGCGGGAGTGAGGGAGAGCAGACGCTGCTTGTCTGCGTCGGGTATGTTCAGACTGCCGATAAACTGATGCAGGCTGTCGCGGTTGATACCGGCCTTGCCCCGCGTGAGTTCTTTCAGCTGCTCGTAGGCATTGGCCACCTTGTAACGGCGCATGACCGTCTGGATCGGTTCCGCCAGTATCTCCCAGTTATTGTCCAGGTCTTCGGCAAGCCGGGGCGGATTGGCTTCCAGTTTGTCGAGGCCGCGCAGACAGGAATGATACGCAAGCAGGCCGTACCCCAGCGCAACGCCCATATTGCGCAGCACCGTCGAATCGGTCAAATCGCGCTGCCAGCGGGAAACGGGCAATTTTTCGGCAAGATGGCTCAACAAAGCATTGGAAAGCCCCAGATTGCCTTCGGCATTTTCGAAATCGATGGGATTGACTTTGTGCGGCATGGTCGAAGAACCGATTTCGCCCGCTTTTACTTTTTGTGTAAAATATCCGATGGAAATATATCCCCAGATATCGCGGTTAAGGTCGATTAAAATGGTGTTGGCGCGGCTGATGGCATTGAATAATTCTGCCATATAATCATGCGGTTCGATCTGGATGGTATACGGATTGAAACCCAGCCCCAGCTTACGCACGAAGCGTTCGGCGAATCCTTCCCAGTCGATTTCGGGATAAGCGGACAAATGCGCGTTATAATTGCCCACCGCCCCGTTGATTTTGCCGAGGATAGGCACATCGGCAATTTGTTGAATCTGCCGCTGCAGGCGGTAGACCGTATTGGCCATTTCCTTGCCGAGCGTGGTCGGGGTGGCCGGCTGTCCATGCGTGCGGGACAGCATCGGCAACGCGGCGTGTTCGTGCGCAAGTTCGGTCAGTCTGGTTTCGAGCGCTTCCAGTGACGGTAATATGACCGTGTCGCGCGCAGCTTTCAGCATCAAGGCGTGCGAAAGATTGTTGATGTCTTCGGAGGTGCAGGCAAAATGAATGAATTCGCCTGCCCTGACGATTTCCGGATTGCTGGCGAAATGTTCGCGTAAAAAATATTCAACGGCTTTTACGTCGTGGTTGGTGATGTTCTCGATCGCTTTGATGCAATCCGCTTCGGCGGTAGAGAAATGCGTGACGAGATGGTCGAGTTCGGTAATCGTCGTGGCGGAAAAAGCCGGTATTTCACTGATCAAAGGCTCGGCGGCGAGTGCTTTCAGCCATTCGATTTCTATCGTCACGCGATGGCGGATCAATCCGAATTCGCTGAAATAGGCGCGCAAAGGTTCGACTTTGGCAGCATATCGTCCATCCAGAGGCGATAAGGCGGTGAGAGCGGATAAACTCATGGTCAGGAAATATAGTCAATGAAAGCGATGATTTTACAGGAAAGCCGGACGCACTGGCTAAAATCGCAGGATACATTTTAATCGGCGCGTACAGCGCCGGGCCGGAAAATACCTCTTTAGCCGGTATCGCTCAATTTCGGCTGCAAGGATTTTCGGACCTCGTTCAGGATTGCGGATCTGTTCAAATGGAATACACAAAGCCGGCTATGGATGAGAAAATGCGCTCATGAGAATTAATATTTACCGTTACAATCCGGAAATAGCCGATCGGCCTTATAGTCAGGATTACGATTTTGACGAAACGGAAACCGGGCCGATGCTGCTCGATGCGCTGCTGTACATCAAGGCGAATCTCGATGCGACGCTGACGCTAAGGCGTTCGTGCAGGGAAGGCGTATGCGGATCGGACGGGATGAACATTAACGGCAGCAACGGACTGGCGTGCATTACGCCGCTGGCAAAACTGGCCCAGCCTGTTAACATTCGGCCATTGCCCGGGTTACCGGTGATACGCGATCTCGTCGTCGACATGACGCCGCTCAACCGGCAATATCGTTCGGTGCGGCCATGGCTGGTCAATGGGCAGCCCGCTGCGCGGGAACGCTTGCAATCGCCGACACAGCGGGAACAACTGGATAATGCCGACGAGTGCATACAGTGCGGCTGCTGTTCCAGCGCATGCCCGTCGTTCTGGTGGAATCCGGACAAATTTGTCGGTCCGGCCGGCTTGCTGACTGCATATCGTTTCATCGCCGATACCCGCGATGAGGCGGATGCAGCCCGTCTGGCGGATTTTCAGGACGCTTACCGTCTGTACCGCTGTCACGGAATCATGAATTGCGCAGCCGTCTGTCCAAAAGGGCTGAATCCTGCGGCTGCCATCAGTAAAATGAAAATTCGCATGTTAAAGATCTGATATGGGTCTGACTGCGCGTCGTCTGAGACCGAATTACCCCGTTATCGGGGAGAACTGGAAGCACATTGCCCGACGGAGGAACGAATAATGATATCCGCTGACAATCGCTTGCGCTGGCAATGTCGGCGCGGAATGCTCGAGCTCGATACCTTGCTGCTGGCATTTCTGGATACCGGCTACCCTTTTCTGCCGCCTGCACACCAGCATGCATTTGCGGAGTTATTGGAGCTGGACGATATGACGCTTTGGGATACGATACAAAATCGTCCGGTCTTTGCCTCGGCCCAGACCTGCCGCCCGGAATACGATGGCATATTAACCGCATTAAGCAATGCAATTAACGATAAGGAACCGAGTATGACAGCTCCCACCAAAGTAACATTAAGTTTTGACAATGGACAGCCGCCGATCGAGTTGCCTGTGCTGCACGGAAATCTGGGACCTAATGTGATCGATATACGGGAGCTGAGCAAACATGGCTATTTGACCTACGATCCGGGCTTCATGTCGACGGCGAGCTGCAATTCCAGCATTTCGTTTATCGATGGCGAAGCCGGCCTGTTATATTATCGGGGCTATCCGATAGAGCAGCTTGCGCAACATTCCGATTTCATGGAAGTGACGTATTTGCTGTTGTACGGAGAGTTGCCGGACTCGAAGCAGAAAGCCGGATTTGAAGACGGGGTACGGCGGCATACCATGCTGCATGACCAGATCAACACCATATTCCGCGGTTTTCGGCGCGATGCGCATCCGATGGCGGTGATGGTGGGCGTGATCGGAGCGCTTTCCGCGTTCTATCACGATTCGATCGATGTATTCGACGCACGCAACCGGCAGATTTCGGCATTTCGGCTGATCGCGAAAGTACCGACGATTGCCGCCATGTCGTATAAGTATAATCGGGGAGAGCCGTTCGCATACCCGCAAAACCATTTGAGTTATGCAGAGAATTTTCTGTATATGATGTTTTCCACGCCCAGCGAACCGTACGAGGTCAATCCTATCGCCGCCCGCGCTTTGGACATGATATTCATCCTGCATGCCGATCACGAGCAGAATGCTTCGACTTCCACCGTGCGGCTCGCCGGTTCGTCGGGAGCCAACCCGTTCGCCTGCATCGCTGCGGGAATGGCTTCTTTATGGGGCCCGTTGCATGGCGGCGCGAACGAAGCGGTACTGAAAATGCTCGAAGATATCGGCGACATAGCGCGGATTCCCGAATATATCGAACGCGCCAAAGACAAAAGCAATTCCTTCCGGCTGATGGGTTTCGGACATCGCATCTATAAAAATACCGACCCTCGCGCTGCGGTAATGCGCCAGACCTGCCATGAATTGCTCAATGAACTGAATCTGACCGAAGATCCGCTGTTCAAAATCGCCCTGACCCTGGAAAAAGTGGCCGCGCAGGATGAGTACTTCATCAAGCGCAAACTATATCCCAATGTGGATTTTTATTCGGGGATCGTGTTCCGGGCTTTAGGCATCCCGCCCTCGATGTTCACCGCTATTTTTGCTTTGGCGCGAACCGTGGGCT
>JAJYPZ010000112.1 GCA_021794855.1 Pseudomonadota bacterium
GAAATATTGGCTGAACTGCGTCTGCAAACAGGAGTACAGCAGTGGACGGGTTCGGTCGGTATCGGTATCTGCGGGGGCTCCAGCGAATATCTCGACGAATCGGCGATAGCCGTAATGCTCGGGGAATTTCCCGAGGGATCGTTCCGGATATTTGAGCCTCTGACTGAACCCGATATGGTTGCGCAACACATCGAGAATTTTTTTGTGCACGAACGGCCTGCCTATTTTGCACTGGTGCATGCCGACGGTCGCAATCCCGAAACGGTCAGGCTGATCGAAACAACGGCTGCCGGATTGTCCAGCGGTTTTATTGCCGGCGGTCTGAGCAGTTCGCGATTTCCGGCTTTCCAGGTGGCAAACGGTGCGGTGCATGGCGGCCTGTCCGGTGTATTGTTTACCGATCAGGTGAACGTGCTTACGCGTTTGACCCAGGGCGTGACGCCGATAGGGCCGAGGCATCGGGTTACCGCGAGCCAGGACAATATTTTGATCAACCTTGACGGGCGTTCCGCTCTGGAGGTCTTGTATGAGGACATAGGCGAGATTCTGTCGCGCGATCTGCAGCGCGCCGCCGGCTACATTTTTGCCGCATTGAGCATTCCGGGTTCGGACAGTCGGGATTATCTGGTGCGCAATCTGATCGGCGCCGATACGAATGAAGGGCTGATCGCCATCAATGAGATTATTCCTGAGCAAGCTGAAATTCTGTTTTGCCGACGCGATGCCCAGGCAGCCGAACAGGATATGCTGAGCATGCTGCACGATCTGCAGGAAAATTTACCAGCCAGACCACGCGGCGCCGTGTATTATTCCTGCTTGGGCAGGGGCGAGAGCCTGTTCGGTACGAAATCGGCGGAAGTATCCTTGATTCGGAAAATTCTGGGCGATATTCCGCTGGTAGGTTTTTTTGCGAACGGCGAAATTTCGCACGATCGTTTATACAGCTATACCGGAGTATTGACTGTATTCGTATAGCGTACTTATTTGGGAAGAATTATGTCACAAACATTACAAGAAATTTCGATGTTGCGTAACGAACTGGAAATGTTGATGCGCGAACGCGATATTTTATTAAGAGTGAGCGGGGCGGCGGCCTTGTTTGTCGCCGAACTCGATACCGTCCAGTTGCCGGAAAGCGCCCTGGATGCGGCTGAAATTCTGGCGGAATCTTTGAACGAGCTGACCGAAGATACGTTGCAGGACGCATTGAGCGCCGTTAAAAATCAGTTGAAATTAGTCTGACTCCCCTGCGGCGACTGCTTTGCCGGGGCTATCTTATCCCATGCACAGTTGCAGGGCGGTTTCCCAGTCGGGGAGGACTATGCCGAAATTTTCCTGCAGCTTGTCGCCTGCCAGCACGGAATTGACGGGTCGTCGGGCCGGCGTCGGATACTGGCTGGCGGGAATCGGATTCAATACGACCTGCTTGCCCTCCGGCAGCGTTGTTTTCGCCAGAATGGCGCTGGCAAAAGCATGCCAGGTTGTCGTGCCCCGATTGGTCAGGTGATAAATTCCGGATGCATCGCGTTCTGGCGAAAATGGCTTTTGGACCAGTATCTGCGACGTCGCTTCTGCGATCATGCGCGCCCAGGTCGGCGCGCCGAATTGATCGGCGACGATATTCAGCTGGTCGCGCTCCTTGAAAAGGCGCTGCATGGTTAGCAGGAAGTTGCCGCCGCGCAAGCCGTAAACCCAGCTGGTACGTAAAATCAGATGCGGAATGCCGGAGTCGATAATGGCCAGTTCGCCCTCCCGTTTCGTTTTGCCGTATATGCCGAGCGGGCTGGCAGGATCGGTTTCGACGTAAGCGCCGACCTTGCTGCCGTCGAAAACGTAATCGGTGGAATAATGTACCATTGCGGCGCCCAGCTCGGCCGCTTCTTCGGCCATGATTGCCGGGGCCACCGCGTTGGCGGCATGCGCCAGTTCCGGCTCCGTCTCGGCTTTATCGACCGCGGTATACGCGGCAGGGTTGACGATGAGATCGGGCTGCAATTGTTTCAGGTATCGGCGCAGCGCCGTAGCATCGGTTAAATCGAGCTGTTGCCGTGTCGGTGCCGTGACGGTGCCCAGCGTCGCCAGGGTACGCTGCAATTCCCAGCCGACCTGTCCGCGGGCACCGGTCAGAAATATGTTCATGGGAACACTTCGCACTGGGATAAAGGCAATCCGGCGGCATCTTTAGCTGCGATGACGGGTTCGCCCGAAATCGGCCAGTCGATTCCAAGCGCAGGATCGTTCCAGAGCAGGCTGCGTTCGAATGGCGGTGCCCAGTAATCGGTCGTTTTGTATAAAAATTCAGCCGTATCCGACGTTACCACAAAGCCGTGCGCAAAACCGGGCGGAATCCATGCCATGCGTTTGTTGTCCGCAGTCAGTTCCATACCGACCCATTTACCGAAATGAGGCGAGGATTTGCGTAAATCGACGGCGACGTCGTACACGCTGCCGGCAATCACGCGCACCAGTTTACCCTGGGTCTGCTGGATCTGGTAATGCAATCCGCGTAATACGCCGCGCGCCGAACGCGAATGATTGTCCTGGACGAAATCGTCGGGGATGCCGGCTTCGGTCATGATCCGGCGGTTATAGCTTTCATAAAAAAAACCGCGGTCGTCTCCGTAAACTTTAGGTTCCAGGATCAGTACCTCGGGAATATCGGTAGGGATAATATTCATGGCGGATTCAGAATAAGCGCTCGTTGAGCATGGACAGCAAATATTGGCCGTAGGCGTTTTTTTTCAGCGGCTGGGCCAGACGTTCGATCTGCGCTGCATCGATGTAGCCTTGACGATAAGCGATTTCTTCCGGGCAGGCTACTTTCAGGCCTTGCCGTTTTTCTATGGTCTGTATAAACGTCGATGCTTCGAGCAAGGATTCGTGCGTGCCGGTATCGAGCCAGGCGTGACCGCGACCCATGACTTCGACCTGTAATTGCTTGCGCGCCAGATAATGCTGATTGACGTCGGTAATCTCCAGTTCGCCGCGCGGCGACGGTTTGAGATTGCGCGCGATATCGATCACCTGATTGTCGTAAAAATATAAGCCGGTGACGGCATAGCGCGATTTCGGCTGGGCCGGTTTTTCGGCCAGGCTGAGCGCATTGCCCCCGGCATCGAATTCGACCACGCCGTAGCGCTCGGGATCGTGAACCGGATAGGCAAATACGGTAGCGCCTTCGGTTTTGGCGGCGGCGGCACGCAAGTCGTTGGAAAATTCGTGGCCGTAGAACAGATTGTCGCCCAGTACCAGCGCGCTGCGGCGGTTGCCGATAAACTCCGCGCCGATGACAAAAGCTTGCGCGAGTCCGTCTGGCGTGGGCTGGACGGCATAACTCAGCGAGATGCCCCATTGATGCCCGTCGCCCAGCAATTGTTCGAACCGCGGCGTATCCTGCGGCGTGGAAATGATCAGGATATCGCGGATGCCCGCCAGCATCAGCGTGGTAAGAGGATAATAAATCATCGGCTTGTCGTAGACCGGCAATAATTGCTTCGACACCGCCTGAGTTAACGGATAAAGCCGCGTTCCTGAACCGCCCGCCAGAATAATGCCCATTCTGGGCGGAGAGGACAGGGGGGCAATATCGGATTTATTGCTCGGGGATATACCGGAGATGACCATGTTCTTTGTTACCTTTGGTGCTGCGTTTGCCAGATTATCTGAAAAGCGGGATTAGTTACCGGATTCAGCCGTATTGTTTTTTGACCCAGTGTCTATATTCGCCGCTGGCGATATTGGCTACCCAATCCTGATTGGCCAAATACCAGTTTACGGTTTTGCGGATTCCGGTTTCAAATGTTTCTACCGGACGCCACCCGAGTTCTTGCTGAATTTTGTTCGCGTCGATGGCGTAACGCCGATCATGGCCGGCCCGGTCGCGAATATACTGGATCAGTTCGGCATGCGGAACGATAGGCGAGGAAGGATGAACCTGATCGAGCATTGTGCAGATTGCTGCTACGACGTCAAGATTGGTCTGCTCGTTGCTGCCGCCGATATTATAGATCTCGCCGACATTTCCGTGCGCAAGAACGGCACGGATTGCGCTGCAATGGTCGCTGACGTAGAGCCAGTCGCGAATGTTCTGTCCGTCTCCGTATATCGGCAGGGTTTTGCCGGCTATGGCGTTCATGATGATCAATGGCACCAGCTTTTCGGGAAACTGGTATGGGCCGTAATTGTTCGAACAATTGGTCGTGAGCGTCGGCAGGCCGTAAGTGTGATGATAGGCGCGAACCAGATGATCGGATGCGGCTTTGGAAGCGGAATAAGGGCTGTTGGGCGCGTAGGGCGTCGTTTCGGTGAAGGGGGGATCGTCGTTGCCCAGTGAGCCGTATACTTCGTCGGTCGAAACATGCAGGAATCTGAATTCGGCTTTGCCTTCTTCGCTCATTACGTTCCAGTGCTGCCGCACTGCTTCGAGCAAGTGGAAAGTACCCACCACGTTGGTCTGGATAAAATCTTCCGGGCCGTGAATGGAACGGTCTACATGACTTTCGGCGGCAAAGTTGATAATGGCTCGGGGTTGATATTCCTGCAAAAGACGAAGAATCAGATCCTGGTCGCCGATATCCCCATGAACGAATACATGACGGGGATTGGTTTGCACTTCTGCGAGATTCTGCAGATTGCCGGCATAAGTGAGCTTGTCCAGATTGACTACGGCTTCGTTATGCTGTTTTACCCATTCCAGTACAAAATTCGTTCCTATAAATCCTGCCCCGCCCGTCACTAGAATCATATATCGTCTCTTTAAAATGTAATAAAGTAAGAAACCCGAAGAATCGAGGCACGCCTATCGCGGATTGCCGCCTTGTCATGGCAAGCTGCGATAGGGGTGCATGGGTCTGTGCGCTAAGACGCGTACAGAATTAGCGATAATATAACATGGCTAATGCGAAAAAAGGTAGGTCAGGCAGCGACGGCTTCTTCAGTAAAGATCAGGAAGACCTTGTCTTTTTCGTCTATATCCACCGTCACTTCGCCTCCGTTGACCAGACGCCCGAAGAGCAGTTCGTCGGCCAGAGCGCTGCGTATCGTATCCTGAATCAAACGCGCCATTGGACGGGCCCCCATCAGAGGATCGAATCCCTTGCGTCCCAAATAGGCTTTCAGCGCGTCGGTGAAATGCGCTTCGACTTTCTTTTCATGTAGCTGATCTTCGAGTTGCATCAGGAATTTGTCGACTACGCGA
>JAJYPZ010000113.1 GCA_021794855.1 Pseudomonadota bacterium
CCATGTATTCGGGCGCAATCATGCCCGACTGGCGCATCAAGAGATCGATCTGGCCCAAGTGATACGCATGGTGTCCCAGAATCGACCATAAAAAACCGATACCGGTATAACGTCGGCCGGTAAACAGTATTTCCTTTTCCAGTACTACCGGGGTCAAAGCGTGCAATTTGTCGAGGTTACCGGCATGCGCGGTTTTATACGCATCGATCAGCCACGGGCCTTCCGCAACATCCTGCTTCTGCGCAGCGCCGCCACTGCTGGGCAAGGGCATGGCGCCCCCTGCCGCCAGCGGCGCTATTTGTCCGAACCAGTGACTTTCGGCGTTCATCAAATGTCGCGTTAGGGCGCCAATGGTAATTTTATTGACTCGGGAACCCAGAAATAAAGCATCGGAATCCTTGGGAATTGCGCTCCAATGCGCATCGTCCAGCATTGCCAGATAATCGAATGTATGAACAACCTCTTGATTAAACAATGAAATAAAACGCTCCAATTCGTTCATGACCACCTCGCTGAAAGTAAAACCTTAAATCAATATATCAGTATCGCGCCTGACTTCCCGTTAGCCGGCGCACACTTCCATCAACAAACGTAACCGACACCGGTCAATCCGCCTCGGCAGCCGGGATCTGAAATTCTCCCCGCCAGACACCTCGTTTGTAATCGATAAACAACTGCCTGGGGACGAAAGCCGCTGGTTTTTTCAAGGGAAAATCCTGCAGCGGCACTCCGCTGTCCAATACATCGCTCACCAGACATACTTTGGTCGTTACCGGACGAAAGCGAATTTTAAGCTTGGGAGTAACCGCAACGTAATTGACCGGATCGGCATCGGACTTAAACCGCACTGCTTTGCGAATAAGACAGCTAAACAATAATTCCATTTCAACCAGAAGAGGTTTTTCCAGTTTATTCATAGCATTGTCAGCTGAAACGGTCGACTCTACCCGGACTTTTTTACCCAAAATCTCGACGATTGTTATCATGGATATTCTTTCTTGTTATCAACATAGCGTAAATATAACCTACTTAGTGATCCTGCGGCATTAACCTCGACGATTCGAAGGGAATCCTGTTTTCAAGAATTCCGACGCAGAAATTTTCACGCTCAAACGATATTGAATTCAATTTGGCGATATAGTTCAATCCTGTTCACGATTAACACTTGCCATGACTTAAGGCATCACTGTGCGCTTCGACGCAAATTGAAAAACCGCTTGGCAGATTTATATGATTTTTCAGAGGAATATTCGAAATGATTCAGCATCCGCTGAAACCTTGCGTGTTTAAGGCAGCATTTTCTAAAATGTAGGGATCATCGCCATACATATTCAGCGCACGCGGATAAACTGCGGCGTAACGTTAAATAACGTGCGGGCAAATAAACCGAAGTCTGGTGCGAAAGGGGGGACTCGAACCCCCACACCTTACGGCGCTGGAACCTAAATCCAGTGCGTCTACCAATTCCGCCACTTTCGCAAGCCGTGTAGTGTAATATAATTGCAGGCTTACTGTCAGCAGCTAACGATCGGTACGACACAATATTTCCTGCCAATTATTTTTTATGTCTATTGATCACTACGAAAATTTTCCGGTCGCATCGATTCTTTTACCGCGTCGATTACGACGCGCAACGGCAGTTATTTACCGTTTTGCGCGCAGTGCCGACGATATCGCCGACGAGGGCGATGCCGCCCCTGAGGAGCGACTCGCCGCCCTCGACGCCTACCGGTCCGAATTGTCCCGCATCGAACAGCATGCGCCGCCGCAGACGCCCTTGTTTCGCGAACTGGCCGCCGTCATCGAGCGACATGCACTGCCGCTGCAGCCGTTTTACGATCTGCTCGACGCGTTTTCGCAGGACGTGGTCAAAACGCGCTACGCAAATTTCGGCGAAGTGATGGATTACTGCAAAAAATCGGCCAATCCGGTCGGCCGTTTAATGCTGGCGCTATACGGCGAAACCGATTCACGCAGCGTCGCGTATTCCGATGCCATCTGCTCGGCGCTCCAGCTCATCAATTTTTTGCAGGACGTAGCCATCGATTTCGATAAAAACCGTATTTACCTGCCGCAGGACGAACTTGCCCGCCGCGGGATCAGCGAAGCCCAGATCGCAGCCCACGACAGCAGCGGCATGTGGTCGCCGTTCATGCTCGGCCAAATCGAACGCACGCGCAAATTGTTGCAAGCCGGCGCGCCTCTGGGTAAAGTGCTGAAAGGCCGGATCGGCCTGGAATTAAGAATGATCATTATGGGGGGCGCAACCGTGCTGGAAAAACTGCATCAATCCAAAGGCGATATTTATACGCATCGACCGGTACTCGGTCCGCGCGACTGGCTGAAAATGCTGTACCGCGCCCTGCGCGCCAAATAGGACGGTATTTTGGACCCGAATCAGTATTGCCAGGATAAAGCCGCCGCCAGCGGCTCCAGTTTTTATTACAGCTTCATGTTCCTCCCGCCGGTACGGCGGCGCGCGATTGTCGCGCTGTATGCCTTTTGCCGCGAAGTCGACGATATCGTCGACGAATGCAGCGATGAGCATGTCGCCCTGACCAAACTCAACTGGTGGCGCAAGGAGATTCTCGACCTGTATGGCGGACAGCCGCATCATCCGGTCAGCCACGCTTTGGTGCCGGTCATCCGCGATTTCAACCTGCCGGCCGAACAGTTGCTGGAGATCATCGACGGCATGGAAATGGATTTGACGCAGCATCGCTACGACGATTTCAAATCGCTGCGGCTTTACTGCCACCGCGTCGCCGGCATCGTCGGCGAACTCTCGGCGATGATATTCGGCTACAGCGACCGCAATACCCTGAAATACGCCACCGATCTCGGGCTGGCGTTCCAGTTGACCAATATCATCCGCGACGTCGGCGAAGACGCCCGCCGCAACCGGATTTATCTGCCGATGGACGAACTGGCGCAATTCGACGTCCCGGCTGCCGATATTCTGCAATGCCGCCAGACCGACAATTTTAAAAAACTGATGGAATTCCAGTATCAGCGCGCCCAGCATTATTATGAACAGGCGTTTGCGGCCTTGCCCGCGGACGACCGCAAAGCGCAGAAAACCGGTTTGATCATGGCGGCTATTTACCGGACGTTACTCGAAGAAATACGCAATGACGGCTTTCTCGTCCTGAACCAGCGCACTCGCTTGACGCCGCTGCGCAAACTCTGGATTGCATGGCGCGCCTGGATGAAAGACTAATTCTTCATTCATGAATATCGCGGTTCCTCCTCATGTCGCCGTCATCGGCGGCGGCTATGCCGGGATGGCGGCCGCTGTCACTCTGGCGCAACATGGCGTTAAAGTCACCGTTTACGAAGCCGGCAAAGTGCTGGGCGGACGCGCACGGCAGGTCAGCCATGCCGCTTGCTCCACCCCGCTGGATAACGGCCAGCACCTGCTGCTGGGCGCTTACCGCACCACGCTGGAATTAGCCCGGCTGGTCGACCCCGATACGACGAAATGGTTACGTCTGCCATTGCAACTGCATACCGAATCGGGCTTGCAATTACACGCACCGAAGCTGCCCGCACCGTGGAATATGTTGATAGCCCTGCTCGGCGCTCGCGGCATCGCTTATCGGCATCGCCTGACCGCGCTGAAATTCATGCTGCGGCAGCGCTTGCGCGATTACCGCCTGGCGCAGGATCTGCCGCTGATCGAATTATTGTCGGCACAGCCTCGCGAGCTGATCGAATTATTATGGGAACCCCTTTGCCTCGCGGCCTTGAATACGCCGACGGCAACGGCGTCGGCGCAAGTGTTTCTCAATGTCTTGCGCGACAGCCTGGGCCGCAGCCGGGCAGACAGCGACCTGATTTTGCCGACCGTTGATCTATCGGCATTTTTCCCCGACGCCGCCGCCGCTTACCTGCGAAATCGTGGCGGAGAGGTCGTTCTGCAAAGCAGAATCCGCCATATCGCCCGCGACGGAGCAGGATTCGCCATTAATGAAAACACCCACAGTCATGTCGTATGTGCGGTCGCTCCGCAGCAAGTCGGCGAACTGCTGATTCCCTTCGCCGAACTCGCGGAAATCCGGGCGCAAATCTCCGGTTTGCGCTATCAGCCTATCACTACCGTTTATCTGCAATATCCGCCGGAAGTGCGCTTGCCGCGCGCCATGACCGGACTGACACATACTCTTGCGCAATGGGTCTTCGACCGCGGCATCAGCCATCGGCAGCATGGCATGCTTGCTGTTGTCATCAGCGCAAGCAATGCAGACGAACGGCCGGACCGGCAAACCCTGATAACCGATATCGCCAGCGAATTGCATCGCCTTCTCGGTACTCCGACGCAACCCTTATGGCATCAGATCATCGTGGAAAAACGCGCCACCTTTTCCTGCGAAGCCGGAATACAGCGTCCCGACCAGAACACGCCGTTAACCAACTTTTATCTCGCCGGCGACTACACGCAAAGCGACTACCCCGCCACACTGGAAGCCGCAACCCAAAGTGGGGTAAAATGCGCCACCAGGATTTTGACCGGACTAATACCTACATGAAAAACTATCAAGCACCTGAAAATTTATTGCAAGATCGCGTCATCCTCGTCACCGGAGCCGGCAGCGGTCTGGGGCGCGAAGCCGCATTAAGCTTTGCCGCTCACGGTGCCACCGTGATACTGCACGGCCGCAATGTCGCGCAACTTGAAGCGGTATACGACGAAATCGAAACCGCCGGCCACCCCCAGGCGGCGATTATTCCGCTGGATCTGGCGGAAGCCGACGACAAGGCATTCGAAGGACTCGCCGGCTCCATCGGCTTGCAACTCAAACGGCTGGACGGTATTTTGCACAACGCCGTCGCGCCCTACCGGGCCTGTCACATGGAAGCACTGACCATCGAGCAGTGGCAAACCGCGCTGCGCGTCAACGTCGCAGCACCGGCAGCATTGACTCGCGCCTGCTTGCCTTTACTGAAAGCATCGCCGTCCGCCTCCGTCATCATGACCGGGGAATCGCACGGCCATACCCCGACAGCATTCTGGGGAGCGCACGCTGTCAGCAAAGCCGCACTGGAAGCGATGGTCAAAATCTGGTCGCAGGAATGGGAAAACCTGCACCCCAACCTGCGGATTAACGCACTCATACCCGGCGCA
>JAJYPZ010000114.1 GCA_021794855.1 Pseudomonadota bacterium
GATTGTCGAAAACTACGTCCAAAGCCATTATGCGCCAGCCACCGCCGCCCCGCATACCAAAACCATCGCAATCCATCCAGCCTGACCCATGAATAGCCCTATCCAAGCCATCCGGGGGATGAACGACATCCTGCCCGAACACATATCGCGCTGGCAACAGTTCGAAAGCATAATCCGCGACTGGCTGACTGCTTACGGCTATAACGAAATCCGCACCCCTATCGTCGAACAGACCGGCCTGTTCAAACGCGCCATCGGCGAAGTCACCGATATCGTCGAGAAGGAAATGTATTCTTTTGCCGACGCGCTTAACGGCGAAGAACTGTCGTTGCGACCGGAAGGCACTGCCGCCTGCGTGCGCGCCGTGATCCAGCACAATCTGCTGTACCAGAGCCCGCAACGCCTCTGGTATAGTGGGCCGATGTTCCGCCACGAACGGCCGCAAAAAGGCCGTTATCGCCAGTTTCATCAAGTCGGCGTCGAATCGCTCGGTTACGCCGATCCGGACATGGACGCCGAACATATCGTTATGACTGCCGACCTTTGGCGCCGGCTGGGTTTGTCCGGCATCGCGCTGGAGCTCAATACGCTGGGCGACACGGCAGCCCGCTTGCGCTATCGAACCAGACTGATCGCATATCTGGAAGAGCGGTTCGACGAACTCGACGAAGACGCAAAGCGCCGCCTCCACACCAATCCCCTGCGCATACTGGACTCTAAAAACCCGGCCATGCAGGATCTCGCCAACTCTGCGCCGAAACTGTACGACGACCTCGACGATACTGCGAAAACGCATTTCGACGCGGTTCAGACCTTACTGCGCGCCCACAGCATCGAATACCGCATCAATCCCCGACTGGTACGAGGGCTGGATTATTACAACTATACGGTATTCGAATGGGTCAGCGACCAGCTCGGGGCTCAAGGCACCGTCTGCGCTGGCGGCCGTTACGACAGCCTGATCGAACAGATAGGCGGAAAATCCGCTCCTGCCTGCGGTTACGCAATGGGCATAGAACGTCTGCTGTCTTTGATGGAAACAGCCGGGATTCCGTTGCCAGCCCATCCGCTGGACGCATATATCGTTCATCGCGGCAATATCGCCACCCCGTACGCCTGGCAGCTGGCGCAAGAATTACGCCGGGCGGGACTGAACATCATATTGCATTGCGGCGGCGGCAGTTTCAAGACGCAAATGAAGAAGGCCGACGCTAGCGGAGCCCGGTTTGCCTGTATCATAGGCGACGATGAAGCTCAAACAGAAAAAATAACTCTCAAGGCTTTACGCTCCACCGCCGAACAAACCCAATGCACTCGAATGCAGGGCATAGAACTATTAAAGTCAAGGAATTAGCATGGATTACGAATTAGACCTGGACGAACAGGAAAAAATCGACGCACTAAAAAATTACTGGCAGCGTTACGGCAATCTGGTCCTGATCATTCTGGCTCTTGCAGCATTCAGTTTGGCGGGCTGGCAATGGTGGCATCATATGCAGCAAAAAAAATCCGCCGAGGCCAGTGTTTTATATGCCGATTTGCAAAACGCCCGGAAGAACAACCAGCTCCGTATTGTGACCGATACCGCTCAGACACTGATGACACAATACGCCAATACAGCTTATTCGGCGCGCGGAGCTATCATTGCAGCCGCAGCCAATGTTCAGGCTGGGAATCTGCCCCTCGCACAGCGCGAACTGCAATGGGTACTTGTTCATAGCAAGGATGAAGGAATCAAAGCGTGGGCAGGTTTGCACCTGGCTGAAATTCTCATCGACGAAAATCAGCCGGCTGCGGCATTGGCGCAATTGAATGCACCGCACCAGGAAGCGTTTGCCAATCTGTATAACGACTTGAAAGGCGATGCGCTGACTATGCAAAACAAGCGACCCGAAGCTCGGGCGGCCTATAATATCGCTCTGGCAAAACTGCCGCCCGACAGCCAGTTTCGCAACATCGTCGAGGCCAAGCTCAATGCAGTCGGCGGAGTTGCTGCACAATGAATATCCGTTACGTCACCCTGTCGCTTTTACTCCTCGCCAGCCTGAGCGGCTGCGCCAGCCTTACTCACAATCTCAATCCGCTTAATTGGTTCAGCAGCAAGGTCCCGGTAGAAAAACCAGCACCACTGGCCCAGTTCAAACCTATAGTTACAGTCACTACGCACTGGAAAATCCATATCGGCAAAAATGACAATATCGCCTTTACGCCTGCGGTAGCGATCGATGCCGTGTATGTCGCCGCTGCGCAGGGACAGTTTGCCCGCATCAATCCTGTCGACGGAAAAATCATCTGGCGTCACAAAATCCCTCCTGCCGGCTCTGCCGCTCCAGAACACGTCGGCTGGTTCAGTTCCCTGTTTCAGCATAAAGCGACAGCGCAGGTCTCGGCAGGCGTCGGCGCCAATGCGGACAATGAATTTTTAGGCACCCGCGGCGCCCAATTGATCGCATTCGACGATGCAGGAAAACAGCTCTGGGCAACGACCTTATCCAGCGAAGTCCTCGGCGTGCCGAAAGTTTCCGAGTCGATCGTCGTAGTTCGCACCGAAGATGGCTTCATTTACGGTCTGGACATCACAAACGGCCAGCAAAAATGGGCATATCAGCATACGCTGCCCAATCTGATGCTGCGTAGCCAGCCCAGCGTATTTATTATCAAAGGAGCTATTTTTGCCGGTTACCCCGGCGGCAAGCTGGTCGCGCTGTCCCTCGATACCGGAAACATGGGCTGGGAGGCCGAAGTCGCCATTCCCAAAGGCGCTTCACAAATCGAACGGGTATCCGACGTAGCCAGTACCCCCGTTGCCGACGACAATCAGGTCTGCGCCACGACGTATAAAGGTCGCGTCGCATGCTTCGACACCCACACCGGCAATCTGCTCTGGGCACGGCATATCTCCAGCACGATAGGACTGGCCATGGACGACGACAACGTTTACGTCAGCGACGACGAAGGCAATGTGGTCGCTTTCGACAAAGCGCACGGCACCAGCCTGTGGAAGCAAACCTTATTGCATGCCCGCCATATCACGGCGCCGGTCCGGGTCGGCAGCTATCTGGCGGTAGGCGATTTACAAGGCTACGTCCATTTGCTCGCCCTGGACGACGGCCATTTCGTAGGCCGCGGCGCAACGGATGGCACCGCCATTATCAGTCAACCTCAGGTTTACAATAACGAACTCATCGTACAAACTGCCAAAGGCAATGTTTACGCGTTGGCTTTCCAATAGCCGCCATGATCAAACCTACTATAGTTCTGGTCGGCCGGCCTAACGTCGGCAAATCGACCTTATTCAACCGGCTGACCAAAACTCGCGACGCGATCGTGGCCGATATGCCGGGCCTGACCAGGGATCGCCATTACGGACACGGCAAACTGGGTGAAAAGCCTTATCTTGTGGTCGATACCGGTGGTTTCGAACCGGTAGCCACCGACGGGATCATGTACGAAATGGCCAGACAAACGCTGCAAGCCGTAGACGAAGCCGACGTCATCCTGTTTATGGTCGACGTCCGCACCGGCTGTACCGCGCAGGATAAAATCATCGCCGACCGCTTGCGCCAGTGTGGTCGCCCTGTGCATCTGGTCGTCAACAAGACCGAAGGCATGCGCCGCGAAGTGGTCGTTGCCGAGTTTTACGAGCTGGCGCTGGGCGAACCGCTGGCCATTTCCGCCAGCCACAGCGAAGGCGTGGCTGAATTGGTCGAAATCGCGCTCGAACATATTCCCGACGCCGTGGAAGAAATCGAAGACAAGCACCCGAAAATAGCGCTGATCGGTCGTCCCAACGTCGGCAAATCGACGCTGATCAACAGTTTCGTCGGCGAAGAACGCGTGATCGCCTTCGATCAGCCCGGCACGACGCGCGACAGCATCTATATCGACTTCGAGCGCAACCAGAAACGATACACCTTGATCGATACCGCCGGCGTACGCCGCCGCGGCAAGGTGTTCGAAGCGATAGAAAAATTTTCCGTCATTAAAACCTTGCAGGCGATCGAAGACGCCAATGTCGTGATTCTGGTACTCGACGCCCAATCGGAAATTTCCGAACAGGACGCGCACCTGGCCGGATTCGTCCTCGAAACCGGCCGGGCGTTGGTGGTCGCGGTCAATAAATGGGACGGCTTGAACGATTACCAGCGCGATTGCATCAAACGCGAAATTTCGCGCAAACTGCAATTCCTCGAGTTCGCCAAATTCCATTACGTATCCGCGCTGAAAAGCATGGGCCTGAACGCCCTGCTGGTGTCCGCCGATCAGGCTTACGCCGCCGCTATGGCCAAACTGTCGACGCCGCAGCTCACCCGCGTGCTGATCGACGCCGTCGCTGCGCATCAACCGCCAAAAAGCGGCCCATTCCGCCCCAAACTGCGCTATGCCCACCAAGGCGGAATGAACCCGCCGCTGATCGTCATCCACGGCAGCGCACTGGACAAAATCAGCGACAGCTATAAACGCTATCTGGAAAAAACGTTTATCCAGGCATTCAAACTGCAAGGCACCCCGTTAAAAATTCAGTTTAACGTCGGCAGCAACCCCTTCGCCGACAAAAAACCCGCCCCGCTCACCCCCGCCGAAGCCAAAGCGGCGCATCGCAAACGCCGGCAAGGTCGCAAGATGTACGGCAAGCAGCGCAAAAAAGAATAAGCTTGCATTCATCCTCTGCATGCTCCCATTAACTGCAAGTGAAATATCTTGTGATATATATCATTGATATGTATTGTTAAAGGGAATATACTTGGAACAGGACCGGTATCAACAAGGAGGTACAAATGCCATCCACTGCCAAGCTTTTCACCACGGGACGCAGCCAGGCGGTAAGGCTGCCAATGGAATTCCGGTTTCAGGGAACGGAAGTCTTCATTCGTCGCAACCCGGCAACGGGTGAGGTCGTTCTTTCGCCTAAGCCAACATCCTGGCAAGAGTTTTTCGAGCTTGCTGACCACACCGACATCCCGGCTGATTTCATGACTGACCGCGAAGACCTGCCGGCCGAAGAGAGGAACTTGTTTTGAGCCGCTGCATGCTAGACACGAACATGGCTAGTTATGTCATCAAGGGCCATCCGCCG
>JAJYPZ010000115.1 GCA_021794855.1 Pseudomonadota bacterium
TTAGCGCACGGCGAAGTGCTGGGCTCCGGCAGCATAACCGAAATTCGGCAAATCGACGACCCGTGGCTGAAGGAATATTTCTCGGCACGCGCCAGTCTGGAAGACACACATCATGCATAACATCGATATAACCCGGTACTGCGCAAACAAGCCCGGAACAATCACGGCAGATCGAAGCCGCCATCTACTAATCGAGGGCCTGTAATGGAAAACGATGCGCATTACACTTTAGTCGGCAGCATAGTCCTTGTTGTCTGCTTGCTGCTGGCAGCCAGCTTCGTCTGGATCATGGGCGGCGCAGACAAAATTTCTTATCGGCATTACAGCATCTATTTTTACAAAGAGTCCATCAACGGCGTGGACATAAACACCCCCGTTAAACTGCGCGGCATAGAAATGGGCGAAGTGACGAGTTTCAAACTGATTCCCGGCAAGCGGGAAGCGGTTCGGGTCAACATCAAACTCGACCGCACCGCTCCGATACACATAGACAGCCAGGCTTATATCAAACGCAGCCTGGTGACCAGTCTGGCCACCATCGAAATCCGCAATCCGGACGGCAGCAGCCCCTTGCTTGCCGACACAACAAGCACGAACGGCTATCCCGTCATCGCGGAAGGGAGCTCGGATATGGACCGGGCAACATCGAGTCTGGGCCAGATAGCCAAGAATGCAGCGGAAATAATGAGTAAATTGAATCTTGTACTGTCCGATCGCAATCGCTCTTCGTTCTCTGCCACCTTGCATAATCTGCAAACTTTGTCCGGCGATCTGGTCGCGCATAAAAAGACCCTCGACGATACCTTGCTCAGTTTCAAAGCGAGTGCGAATTCAGTCAGCCGCGCCGCCGACAGCATAGACCGGACCAGCACCAGTTTCGACCGCGAAATGCAAGGCTTGAGCGGCAACGCCAATACGGCCTTCGACAAAGTCAACGGTACGCTGGACAATTTGCAACAGCAATCGGTGATTATTTCGAAGCAGCTCCAGATGCTCACCAATACCGCAACCTACCAGATGAACCAGATCAGCCATGACGTCAACAACAGCGCCAATACCATTACCAGCACCGGACAGATCCTGTCCAATCCACGCGAACTGATCTTCGATTCCGGCAAACCCGCTGTCGCGCCAGGAGAATAAACAATGTTAAAAAAAGTGCTTCTTGCCTTACTGATCGCCTCGCTGGCCGGTTGCGTCAACCTCGGCGATAATTCCAGCGACCATCAGCGCCAGACCTTCGTCCTCGAAGACTTGCCTGGCAACCGGCCCGCGATTACCGCAGTCCTGCCATACTCGCTGCTGGTGGAAACCACCCGCTCCAGCAGCTTCGACAATAACGAATCCATGGTATTCAGCCGCAGCCCGCATACCCGAGGCCGTTATCAATACGCCCACTGGAGCGAACTCCCCAGCGTCCGATGGAGCGAACTGCTCTTCGCCCGACTGTCCAATTCCTCCCTCTATGCCACGGTTGTGGACGCCAACAGCGATGTCAGCGCCGACCGGCACTTATCCACCGAGCTGCTCTCGTTTTACGACGACGCAACGACCCAACCCGGATTCGTCCGCGTTGAACTGCGCGCGCAACTGATAGACAGCAAACAGCACCGCTTGATCGCCCGGCGCGTATTCGTACAAAATGTGCCTTTGACCAGCTTTAACGCGGCGGGAGCGGCGGCGGCATTCAATATGGCTGCCCACAACATACTTAATGACTTGACGAAGTGGCTGGTTGCGGCAGACAGCGGCCATTAGCCTTGACCCACCATCCGAGGGTAATCCTGTTGCCCCGACAAGAAAAAAGAAAGCGGGTAATCATCAGCCGCCGCAAAAAGGTGCGGGCCGAACTTCTATACGAAAGGATTTTTAATTTCCACGCCTGCCCCACGAAAATCCTCCGTATTCCGTGTTACCACTGTCAAACTATGGATCAGTGCAATCGCAGCAATTTGTTTGTCTATCAGGTGTTCAGGATGAGGCGACATCAATCGGCCCCATACTTGCGCGCATTCCTCGTCGAACGTCAATATCCTGTCCGCGTATTCGGATACAAGCAGATCTAGCCATGTTTCAAGTTTCCTGGATTGCGGGAGGTCACCGCGATAACGAATATTTTCCAGCCCTCGCCGGATTTCACCTATCGTTTGTACACAGAGATAAAGCTTATCAGGATCTGTTTCCCGGAAGAATTTTTTAACGCCCGCATTGGTTTTTGCGCCTTTGCGAGCTTCGCTAATGACGTTCGTGTCGACCAGGTACACCGTAATTCCTACGTATTGCGGAAATTGAAGTCGGCATCTTCACCCACATTGGGCATGTGTGACAACACTTCAGCCACAGAACGGCGTTGGGGACGTCGTAAAGCCGAACGGAGGATCTCGCGATGCTCGGCTTCAGCGCTTCTTCCATGAGAGGCTGCCAATTGCTTGAGGGCTAAAGCAATTTCTTCTTCAATATTTCGTACTACGAGATTCGTAGCCATGCGAACCCTTTCATGTAATCATTGATAGCAATGTATCCAATAATTGATGGCAATGCAATCGAATTTTCTCGCGGCATATCCCTCATCCAACATTCATTTACCCTCCGCCATCCCATCGCACATTGATAGTAAAACTAGAATGACCTTCGGTTTACACCGGTTTTTAAGTACTGCGTGAAATTGAAATTTATGCCGTCTCACTGAGATGAACGCAATGGAGGGTAGGCAGGTTTTTTCGTGCAGTTTACCGTTATTCCGGTTTCTTCTGTTTCCAGACTTCGGCAGGTACTGGAAGTGCCACTGCTCAATAGAAATCAAGTTGACCTAATTCTACCGAAGTCTCAAAGCAGAGCTTCTAACAATTCGGTTGCTGGTCCAGAATCTGCTGATAAATTAGCTAAAGTCAGCCCCCGGCGCCAATCCATGCCCCTCCAGCCATAATGCCGCCGTCAGCCGCTTGCCGCCCGCCGTTTGCAGTTCGGTCACGCACAACGCGTCCCGACCGCAGGCGACAATGATACCGTCGTCATTCGCAGCCAGCACCGTACCGGGTTTACCGGCCATCGACAAGCTGTGCGCCTGCCAGATTTTGATCGGTGCTTCCTGTCGGCCGACGAACGCGCCGGGAGCGGGATTGAAGGCGCGGATATTGCGCGCGAGCCGCGCCGCATCGAGATTGAAATCCAGTCGCGCTTCGGCTTTGCTCACTTTGGCAGCGTAGGTCGCGCCGATGTCCGGTTGCGGCCGGGCGTCGAGCGCATGTTCGCTTGCCGCGACCAAAGCCTCAACTATCAGAACGCCGCCCAGCGCTGCGAGTTTGTCGTGCAGGCTGCCCGTGGTATCGTCGTCGGCAATCGCCAGCGATTGCTGCAGGCACATCGCGCCGGTGTCCAGACCGGCATCCATCTGCATGATGGTCACGCCGGTCTCGGCATCGCCCGCCTGTATCGCCCGATGGATGGGTGCCGCGCCGCGCCAGCGCGGCAACAGGGAAGCATGGATGTTCAGGCAGCCGAATCGCGGCAGATCGAGTACGGCCTGCGGTAAAATCAGACCGTACGCGGCGACGACCATCGCATCGGCATCGAATTCGCGTAGCCCGGACTGTATCGCTGCGGCTTTAAGCGTCTCGGGTTGCAGCACCGGCAAGCCCAGTCGCAGCGCTTCCTGCTTCACCGCTCCGGGCACAAGTTTCATGCCGCGGCCCGCCGGCCGGTCAGGCTGCGTCAGCACGGCCGCGACAGTGTGACCGGCTTTGTGCACGGCCGTGAGAGCAATACGCGCAAATTCGGGCGTACCGGCAAAAATGATGCGCATTATGGCACCTCGATAAATGGAAACGCTGTGCGGCGATATTCAGCTGCTTGCCGTGCTATAGCCATTACATGGTTTCCTGCAGACGCTTTTTAAGCTTGTTCTTGATCCGGCTCTGTTTGAGCGGCGATAAATACTGCACGAAAACCTTGCCCAGCAAATGATCCATTTCATGCTGGATGCAGACCGCCAGCAAGCCTTCCGCCGCCAGTTCGAACGGCACGCCGTTTTCGTCCAGCGCCCGGACGGTGACGCGCTCGGCGCGATTGACCTTATCGTAAATGCCGGGCACCGACAGGCAGCCTTCTTCTCGTTCGGCGCTGCCTTCGGCAGCCAGTATCTGCGGATTGATAAACACATGCAGGTCGTTCTGCGCCTCGCTGGTATCGATCACCAGCAATTGTATATGCTCGTCCACCTGCGTCGCCGCCAGACCTATGCCCGGCGCGGCATACATCGTTTCAGCCATATCGGAGATCAGCTGTCGTATCCGGTCATCCACCGAATCCACCGGCCGGGCTCGCGTATAAAGCCGGGGGTCGGGGTATCTCAATATTGTTAATTTAGCCATAAATACTTGCCTACACAATCAATTACATGCAAAATCTAAAGAAAATATTAATTTCTGGTTTGAATTATTATACGTCCATTGTTCTACAATGAGACAAAACCAATATCTGGTCTCGGGGGGCAGCATGTACAAACTCATCGTATTCTTATTATTATCCTGCTGTGTTGCGCCATCAAGTCGCGCCGACGTACTGCGCCTCCAGGATAACCCGCCTGCCCGTTATACCGTAGTAAAGGGCGATACATTATGGGACATCGCCGGCAAATTTCTCAAGAATCCGTGGCAATGGCCTGAAATCTGGGGCATGAATAAAGCCGAAATCAAAAATCCTCACTGGATCTACCCGGGCGATGTCGTCGTACTCGATACCAGCGGAGCTACCCCCCGACTGTCGTTGCTGCGCAACAGTAATTTACCTACCGTCGTCCTCACGCCCGAAGTGCGCGAATCCGCCATCGAAGCGACCGGCATTCCTCCCATCCCGACCGCGAACATTAATCCTTTTCTGAAGCAACCGTTCGTAATGGAAAAAGATGCACTTGAACACGCGCCTCGCATCATCGATTTCGAAACGGAACATCTGGTAATCGGTACCGGCAATCTGGCTTATGCTACCAACGATGACAGCAACACGACCAATTGGAAAATATTGCACCCGAAAATGCTTTGCTTGAC
>JAJYPZ010000116.1 GCA_021794855.1 Pseudomonadota bacterium
TGCGGTCAGGGCGACTCGCGCTCAGGCCGACCGGGTGTTATATAAGCAGGCGATACGTAAGCGGCTGGAAAATCAGGAAAATTTATGGCTGTTTCAGCAGGCGGTAGATGATTTGCTGTTGCAGGGCGACATCGTAACCGGTGTGCGGACCCAATTAGGACTGTCTTTTTTCGCGCCTACGGTAGTTTTGACGGCCGGAACGTTTCTCGCCGGGTTGATCCACGTCGGGATGGCGAATTATACCGCAGGACGTGCCGGCGACCCGGCTTCGGTCGGACTCGCGCACCGGTTACGCGAATTGAAACTGCCGGTCGGTCGCTTGAAAACGGGGACGCCGCCGAGAATCGACGGACGCACCATTGATTATAGCGTAATGCAGATTCAGCCCGGCGATGATCCGGCGCCCGTATTTTCCTATCTGGGCAGACGCGAGCAGCATCCTGCCCAGCTGCCGTGCTGGATAACGCATACTTCGGAACGAACACACGACATCATACGCGGCGGCCTCGACCGCTCGCCTTTATACAGCGGCGTCATAGAGGGCGTCGGTCCGCGTTATTGTCCGTCGATAGAAGATAAAATTGTCCGTTTCGCCGACAAAACCTCGCATCAGATTTTTGTAGAACCGGAAGGATTGAATACCCACGAAGTTTATCCCAACGGAATATCCACCAGTCTTCCGTTCGATGTGCAGTGGGCGTTGGTGCGCTCGATAAAAGGCTTTGAAAATGCGCACTTGATGCGACCGGGCTATGCGATCGAATATGATTATTTTGATCCGAGAGAATTAAAACGTACGCTTGAGACCAAAGCGATTGGAGGTTTGTTTTTTGCCGGACAGATAAACGGAACAACGGGTTACGAGGAAGCTGCGGCGCAGGGCTTGCTCGCCGGCATCAATGCCGGGCTGATGGCGAGAGGATTGCCGGGCTGGAACCCCGGTCGTGAAGAAGCGTATCTGGGGGTGATGGTCGACGATCTTACCACTTTAGGCGTGACGGAACCCTACCGCATGTTTACCAGTCGGGCCGAATACCGGTTGTCGTTGCGCGAAGATAATGCCGATATGCGCTTGACCGAAACAGGCCGCAAGCTCGGGGTCGTAGACGATGAGCGATGGGAAGCGTTCAGCCGCAAACGGGAACAGGTCGATGCGGAACAGGCCCGCTTGCGCAGTGTGTGGGTGCAGCCCGAATCGTTGGAAAAAACGGAGGCGCAACGCGTACTCGGGAAGGGAATTGATCGCGAATACAGTTTGTACGAATTATTGCGCAGGCCTGACGTCAGTTACGCCGATCTGCTGACGCTGGATGTTGCCGGGGACGGGGTTACGGATCCGATTGTTGCCGAACAGGTAGAAATACAGGCAAAATATCAAGGATATATCGAACGCCAGGCGGGGGAGATCTCCCGTTTGCGCGACCAGGAGCATCACGCGTTGCCGACAACGCTGGATTATACGCAGGTGCAGGGGTTGTCGATAGAAGTGCAACAGAAATTGAACCGGCACAAGCCCGAAACGATCGGTCAGGCTTCACGGGTTTCGGGCGTGACTCCGGCGGCGATATCGTTACTGCTGGTGCATTTGAAACGGCATAATCTTAAAAACGACCGGCGTAAATCGTTGGCCTAGGGTGGATATGCGGCAACAGGATTATTTGATAGAGCAGGCGCAGCTCATGGAGGTGTCGTTGTCGCCTGCCCAGGCCGACTGCCTGTTATCCTATCTCGCCCTGATTGCCAAATGGAACAGGGTCCATAATCTGACCGCACTGCGCGATCCGGATAAAATGCTATCCCACCATATTCTGGACAGTTTGTCAGTGCTGCCGTACATATCGGCGCAAAACCTGCTCGATGTCGGCAGCGGTGCGGGCCTGCCGGGAATCCCGCTGGCGATTGCCGAGCCGGACCGACGCATTGCAGTCATGGATAGCAATACGAAAAAAACCAGTTTTTTGCGGCAGGCGGTGATGGAATTGAGCCTGAAAAATGTAGACGTAATCGAGGGCCGAATTGAAAGCCTGGCTGCGACCTTTCGATTCGATGGTATAGTATCCCGTGCATTTTCCGATATAAATCAATTTGTTGAAATGAGCCGGCACGTATTGGCGAAAGATGGGCGCTGGTATTCGATGAAGGGTTTGGTGCCGGAAAAGGAATTGCAGCAGCTTCCGGTCGGCATCGAAGTGTTGTCGATACAGTCGTTAACTATACCGTTGCTCGCCGCACAGCGGCATCTGGTAATCATGAAAGAGGCCGATGGCTAAGATATTTGCGATTACCAATCAAAAAGGCGGCGTAGGAAAGACCACGACCACCGTAAATCTGGCCGCGAGTTTTGCCGCTTCCGGCAATAAAGTTCTGCTCGTCGATCTGGATCCGCAGGGTAATGCGACGATGGGGTGCGGTATTAACAAACGAAATCTGAGCCATAGCATATATCATTTATTGCTGGGTCAAAAAAACATATCGGAGATCATCCGGCACAGCGAAACGGGAAAATTCGATGTCTTGCCTGCAAATAGGGATCTGGCAGGTGCCGAAATCGAACTCGTCGATCAGGAAGGTCGTGAAACCCGACTTAAACTGGCGCTGGCGACCGTCATCCAGAACTACGATTACGTGCTGATAGATTGTCCCCCTGCCTTGAATTTGCTGGCGGTTAACGCCTTGACCGCAGCAGAGGCGGTCATGATCCCCATGCAATGCGAATATTATGCATTGGAGGGTGTATCGGATCTGGTCAACACAATCAAGAAAATACGCGTAAATTTAAATCCCGGGCTGCAAATCGAAGGATTGCTGCGTACCATGTTTGATCCCAGAAGTACTTTGGCCCAACAGGTATCCGAGCAACTGAAAAATCACTTCGATAAAAAGGTTTACGACACAGTGATCCCGCGCAATATTCGTCTGGCCGAAGCGCCGAGTTACGGGCAGCCGGTCCTGATGTATGATCCCAATTCCAAAGGCGCGCAGGCTTATCTGGCACTGGCCGGCGAAGTCGCTGCACGCAGGCGCGAGCAGGAGCGCGCAGGCAAACCCCGCTGAGGGAGTTTGCGCTCTGCGTTGCGGCGCCGGACGGCGAGACCGGCGCATTGCGGTACAGCCCAGGTAGCAGAACAGAGTGCGGAATCAAGTACGGATAATTCGGTAATGAACTGGAAGGGAAGGTTATGAAAAGAACGCGTGGATTGGGTCGCGGGCTCGATGCGCTTTTGGCGGGTGACGATAGTCCGTCCGTGCATGGTGAAATGAAGGCCGTGCCGGTACATCAGCTCCGGTCAGGCAAATATCAGCCGCGCACGCGAATGGACACGGAAAGCTTAAACAGTCTGGCCGAATCGATCCGTTCGCAAGGCGTGATGCAGCCGATACTGGTACGAGAAATCGGCGAGCAGCAATTTGAAATTATTGCCGGCGAGCGACGTTGGCGCGCAGCCCAAATAGCGGGACTGGAAGAAGTGCCCGTGCTGGTCAGAATCGTCGAGGACGAAGCCGCGCTGGCGATGGCGCTGATAGAAAATATCCAGCGGGAAGATCTGAATCCGCTGGAAGAGGCTGCGGGCATCCAGCGTCTGATCGACGATTTCGATATGACGCATCAGACGGCGGCGGAGGCGGTGGGCCGATCCCGTAGCGCGGTAAGCAATCTGCTGAGATTGCTTAATTTGCCCGCAAGCATCCAGCGCATGATGATGGACATGCAATTGGATATGGGCCACGCACGGGCGTTGCTGGCATTGCCCGAGTCCAGTCAGGCCGTCGTGGCGGAAGAAGTAGTTCGGCGCCGTCTGTCGGTCCGGGAAACGGAAAAACTGGTCACTCGCCATCTGAAGCCAGCTCCGCCCGAAAAAATCGAAATAAAACAGGATCGTGATGTAATGAATCTGATGGAGCGCTTGTCCGACGGCCTGGGGACGAAAGTAAGCATAAAAACCCGCAAAAACGGCGCGGGACAGCTCCTGATAGATTATGAAGATATTGATCAGCTTGACAGTATAATCAACAGGTTAGCTTAGGCGGCGCAGGTTTGTGTTTGGTAAGGGAAAAACTAGGCATTGCATAACCCTGTTTGACTAATGTATTATATCGGACTGATCGCCTGATGGCGCTTCGCCTTTTGTGCGGATTGATTACGCTCAAGGGAGCCTGGTATGCGGTCTGCGGTACAAGATCCGAAGCATGATGCAAGAATAATAAACTACATTATTAAACTACAGTTAATACTGTTTATTGCCGGAGTGGCGGTAATTAAATTCGTGGTGCCGGGGATACTGAAATCCGTGTTATATGGAAGCTTGATCGCTTTAACAAACACCGGATTTTTATATTGGCGTATGCGCAAGGCCGCATCAAATCCGACCATCACCGCACACGGCAGCCTGAAGCAGGTGCAACGGGCAGCGCTGGAGCGTTTCCTGCTGATAGCCGTCCTGCTCGCAGTAGGTATGTCAGGCAAGCTCAGGTTGATGCCGGTTATGGTGTTGACAAGTTTCATAACAGGACAATTGATATTTTTACTTGGTGCGGTAATGTTTGCCCCGCGCCAGTCTGAATAAAACTGAATACAGCTAGAGAATTTACATGTTAACTGAAGCGCTTACTTCTTCCGAATATATCAAACACCATTTACAAAACCTGACTTACGGCCGATTGCCGGACGGCGGCTGGGGTATTGCGCAAACGGCCGAACAGGCCAAGGAAATGGGTTTCTGGGCGGTTAATCTCGATACTCTGGGAATGTCCATGTTCCTCGGGCTGGTGTTTTTATTCGTTTTTCGTTCGGTAGCCAAAAAAGTGACGAACGGCGTGCCGACCGGGGTGCAAAATTTTGTTGAGTGGGTCGTGGAATTCATCGACACCAGCGTACGCGGTTCTTTTTCCGGTAAAAACGACATAGTAGCCCCATTGGCTTTAACCATATTCGTATGGATATTGCTGATGAACCTGATGGACCTGCTGCCGGTAGACTGGGTACCGCGTATCGCGCACCATCTGGGCTTGCCGTTCTTCCGCGTAGTGTCGAG
>JAJYPZ010000117.1 GCA_021794855.1 Pseudomonadota bacterium
TCTGGGGGGCCTGTCAAGTATCGAGACTCGATCTCGCGGTTCGGGTCTGGCAATCGGCGGCGACGGCATAGGGCTGGGAATGGGTCGCACTAAAACCACAGGAACCGCGCAAACGGTAGCGTCGATGCGCGCAGCGCCGCCTCCGAAAAAGCGATTTTTAAAGCCTGCAGGATTGATCCTGCTCGCATATTTGTTCGTCGTGCCTCTGGTATATGCTAGCCCCGTCAAGTTGCATATGGCTGAGTTTGCGTGGGCAACGACCACAATAGGCTGGCTATTGTTTGCAATGTATTACAACCTGAAAAAGTGGCCGCTGCACAAGTCATTATGGGATAACACCTGCCTTTGCAGTCGATGCGACACGATTTTTTATCTAGGCGACATACAATAAAATATCAGTTGCGCATTTAAAAATATATTTAACCTTGATGGCCAGCGAAATCTGAGATTTCAGATAGCCATAAATCAGAATAATTCTATGCGTGCCTCGTAGCGAAAGACGATCAGGCGGTAAAGATCTTCACCGAGCTGAACATGGGTGGATTCGCGCCTTTCCAGGCTGATCGTATCGCCGCCACTGGCTGATAGCGTGCGAAAACCAAAAATGTCATTTTCGATCAGGCTGTCGAGTATTTCCCGACAGTCGGCTTCATTGAGTTGCTTGCCGGTATTATCGACGAGCAGACATTTTTTGCCGTGCTTGTTGTTGGCCCGATAATTGACAGCATCTTCGCGCAAGGGATTGTTTTCGTCGAAATCCGCATTCGGATCGACAAAAGAGTTTGGATTGTCCATATACTTAGCGTTTGCCTTCAAATAATAACGATGAGTCATTGACGTGATTGATTTTTTCCAATTATAGTACGAATATGGAGAATGAACTCAATACACTTGAAAGCAAGCTTAGCCAATTATTGGATTTGTGCAGAAATTTGCGGGCTGAAAATCAGAAATTACGCCAGCAAGTCGCTATCGCCAACGATCAGAATAAGCAGTTGAGCGAACGGGTAGGTTATGCGCGGAAAAGAATGGAAACGCTGCTTGAAAAAATTCCGGAGGTGGATGCATGAGCCGGGATAATAAAGGAATGGATATAAATATTCTCGGGCGTGAATTTCGCGTAGCATGCCCTGAAGGCGAACAGGAAGATTTGCTTGCGGCGGCGCAATACCTGGATGCCAAAATGCGGGAAATTCGCGAACAGGGCAAAGTAATAGGTATCGAGCGAATTGCCGTGATGGCAGCTTTGAATATAGCCTTTGAATTGAAAAATAAATCGGGGGCGAATAGTGTTGACATCAGTAGCGCGCAGCGTAAAATTAAATCCATGGAAGCCATGATAGACGAAGCGATCAGGGCACAGGATACCTTGTTTGCCTTATCTCCCTCCGAGTTTCCACTTACTTCCGCTTGACCATGTTCCCTGCGGTGTTTGTCTGGATTGCGAATTCTTTGAACCAATAAATTTGCATAGGTCGCGGCTATTTATTAACGCTGTTGTGCGCGTTATTCAGTAATGTGCCTGAAGCGTTTGCGCTGCGACCACTTGAACCTCAGGTTCAAGATAGCGTTTCAGACGGCATTTGCGGGGGGCACCCTTTCCCGTTCGAGCCGATTGCGCGCATTATGGATTAAAGACGTATAGGCCTTGAATTTCATCTGTCTTGTCATTTCCAGCTATACCGGAAACATAATTCCGAAATCGATATGTCGGGGACGCTTTGAATAAAATTCAGTTACGCAGCGAACTGCGTCGCCGTCGTCACTCAATCTCTGATACCGACCGCAAGATTTTTGCCCGGCAACTGGTTCGTCATGTTCTCCATTCCGGATTTTTGCTGCGCTATCGGCGCATCGGTATCTATCTTCCTCACGGTACCGAAATCAATACCCTGTATTTGATGAACAAAATGCTGAGCTTGCGCAAACAGGTATATTTACCTATGTTGCCTTACGGGCGCGGTAAAAAACTTTGGTTTAACCGCATAGCAGCAGGCCTGCCCTGGGTATTGAATCGATTCGGCATGACTGAAAACCGGAGTCGGTGTCCGGTACGGGTCAGAAATCTGGATTTGCTTTTTATGCCCTTACTCGGTTATGACGATATCGGTTATCGGCTCGGTACCGGAGGCGGATATTACGACGCCAGCCTGAATTACCTGAGTCGCCGCTGTCACTGGCGGATGCCGTATCTGGTCGGAGTAAGTTTTTCTTGTCAGCATCTCGACGACCGGCTATTGCCCGATCCTTGGGATATTCCGATGAATGCAATATTGACCGAACGCGGACTGCATCGTTTTCGGAATGTGAGGGATTAGAGGGCGGTCGAGGAGCATTAGCAATGCTACGGTCTTGTTAAAACCGGATTTGTCCAGTTATTTTAGCGAATTTGTCGAGTGAAATATCCGTTTTACCCACATATCTGCGCTCTGAGGATAACTTTCTTCATGGAATTGCATGCTCTTGATTCATATAATATAACTTATTGAATTTATTAGTAAATATTTGTTGCGTTTTTTTTAATCGGTGCAATAAAACCCTTTAGCTTTAGGGGCTTTGATATGTTTTATCGAAGTTACGCACATAATTATCCACAGCATATGTGGGTAACAAAAAAGTCCTTGCGTTATGAAAGGATTAGCCCTAAAACCTAATAAGTACTCTAGCAAAATGCGCTAACTTCAGACGATGAATCGTCGCTATCCGTTGCCATATAGGAAAAACATTTTGTTGCGCGCATATCCAGTCAATGCAGCCGGAACGGAAATAATCGGGGTTCGATATTTCCCGATCAGGCAGTGATGCTACGCGCAGTTCTCACGGCCGATTACTGCGCGTATTGTTAAAGTATCATGGAATGATGAAATTCAAACCGTGGGTGGATTGAAAATTAATAAATACCGGAGTCAAGGCGCCCGTTGTCATGTTGACCGAAGTAATCATATTGCCAGCGGCCGCAAATACCTGACCCGCTGCAAAACTGCTGTTTGCATCGACTCGATATACGTAGCCTCCTCCGGTGTCGGTAACCAGCATGAACGTTTTGCCTGTTACGCCGGTTGGAGTTGGCGGTACCCAGCGAAAATCGTCGATTGACCATGACGTTCCGCCATAGGTAAGAGGCAATACCGATGTGGTCTGGGTAGAATTGGCCGGGTTTATGCTGCTGACATGAATCAATTCTCCATCCTGCTGGCTGTCTATCCACAAATCGCCATTGGGATCAATGGCTGTAGAATCAGAATCGGTGGCATTGAGAATGGCACCGTTGTTACTGGTCAGGGCTGTAATACCGTTCGAAAGCATGGTTGTGGGGGTAGTAGAACCATCGGTGGTAACTACCGGAGTGACATGGTAAGTGTTGGATGCCCCGCTGTTCAGAGTGATTTGATACTGGATGGCAGCGTTAGTGTTGGTCGACCCGCTTACAGCCTGGTTAATGCCGTAGACCGTTCCGTTACCGCAGGTGCCGAGCCCGCAGGATGCGCCATTTATCCAGCTGGTTGAATAAGGCAATGTGGTGGATGGGTTCGCCGGGGTCATGGTAGTCGCCGGGGCTGACGCACTAACGTAGATATTGGTGCCGATAAGCTTCATATCGTCCAGACCGCCTCCATGCTGTAGCGGTACGTTGTTGGTTATGGATGTATTGTTCGGGTCGGTGACAGTAACGGCGGAAACCGAAGCCGCATCTGCCGTATAAGTAACGACGGTGGCGGGATTGGTCGAAAAATTGATTACGCTAAGTTTAGGATTGGCGTCTTCGTCGGAAGTGACCCAAAGGGTATGATAATCGCTCACCGTATTTTGCAGCATACCGTCAATATGTCCGGGAATATTGATGGTTTGCAGGATGTTTCCTGTCAGGCCATATTCGACTACCTGTCCTTGCGCTATGGCTCCGCTCGGAGCGCCAGTCGGTACATTTCCCATAGGATCGACGACATTACGGTTCTGATAAGCAATGAATACGGCGCTGTCCGCACTGTTGGCCGCGGTTTGCACGGGTACGATATCGTCAGGTTTGGACGATCCCGCTGGATTGGTAGCAAAGACCGAAATAGTATAGGCCCCCGATGGATTGGTAATATTGGATGGGACCGGTGTGGCGGGAGGGGGCGTGGCAGCGGGCGGAGCGGTAACAGTCGTGCCGGAAGAATTGTCGAAAATGCATCCCGTCAATGCCGTCATTACCGTCATCGACATAGCTAAAGCTAATACAGTTTTTTTCACAAACGCTCTCCAGAGATATGTGGGGTTTTGGTTTTGCGTGCAAATGATGCAAGCAATCGGAATACAATAATGGCTTTGTAACTGCTCTACTGTATCAGCAGTGTGTGTCGGTTTTGTGACGGAGTTTGGCTTACATGCCGTGCGAGCGAAAACGAGCCGCCAGAATTAACAGGGAAGAAATGATTGAAGTTTGCGAGCGTATTGACGCGGATCTATCCAATACAGGATGCCGGTTACCTTTCGGCGATAGTTTTTATGCAACTGACATCGGCAACTCGGGACGAAACTAAACTGCTGGCCAAGACAGCGAGTTCCGATTTTCGGTTTTTTGTTGCCCAAGCACTTTATGCGCGTCGGATACATGAAACAGGCTAAGCAATTATTTCGCCGTAAAAAAGCCTATAAATCTGTTCTCGCTACTTAGCCGGACTGCGATCGTTCAACCTGCCACAGATTCTTAGCGAGTTGTGTGGTATGCCGGACTGAGATTGTGTACCGCCTCGACCAGCGCAGCGACGTTTTCCGGCGGCGTAAATTGCGAAATGCCGTGGCCCAGATTGAATACATGGCCGCTGCCCGAACCGTACGACGCGAGGACTTTAGCGACTTCGGCGGTGATGGTGGCGGGGTCGGTGAGCATGATGGCGGGGTCGAGATTACCTTGCAGCGCTACGCGATCGCCGACGCGTTCTCTGGCCCGCTGAATATCTATGCTCCAGTCCAGGCCCAGCGCATCGCAACCGGTAGCCGCCATGCTTTCCAGCCAGTTGCCGCCGCCTTTGGTAAATATGACGA
>JAJYPZ010000118.1 GCA_021794855.1 Pseudomonadota bacterium
CTGGGTAATGATGGATTTTTTATGATCGTGCACATATTCGACCGGATCTTCGATCGTGATGATGTGATCCTGCGCATTTTCGTTGCGGAACCCGATCATTGCCGCCAGCGACGTGGATTTGCCCGATCCCGTGCCGCCGACGAAAATCACCAGTCCGCGTTTGGCCATCGCCACATCGCATAATACCGGCGGCAAATTGAGCTGTTCGAGTTTGGGTATCTGCGTGGTGATCGTCCGTATCACCAGACCGATTCGACCCTGCTGGACGAAAGCATTGACGCGGAAACGGCCGATTTCAGGCGGCGAGATGGCGAAATTGGACTCGTGTTTGAGATCGAATTCCTGCCATTGTTTGTCGTTCATGATTCCGCGCGCCAGTTCGCGTGTATGTGACGGCGTCAGCGTCTGATTGGAGACCGGCGAAATCTTGCCGTCCACCTTGATCGCGGGAGGGAAACCGGCGGTAATAAACAGATCCGAAGCGCGTTTGCTCAGCATCAATCGCAGTAATTCATGTATCGTCGTCAGGGCGTCCATAATTATCCTAAAAACATGTCTTTGTTGGCGGCTTTCGTGCGCGCTTCACCGACCGAGACCAGGTTGCGTTTGACCATATCCTGCAGGCACTGGTCCAGCGTCTGCATGCCGACGTTTTGGCCCGTCTGTATGGACGAATACATTTGCGCGATCTTGTTTTCGCGGATCAGATTGCGGATAGCCGGAGTGCCGACCATGATTTCGTGCGCGGCCACGCGACCGGTACCGTCCTTGGTTTTAAGCAGCGTCTGCGAAATGACGGCGCGTATCGATTCCGACAGCATCGAGCGTACCATTTCTTTTTCTGCGGCCGGAAACACGTCGACGATCCGGTCTATGGTTTTGGCGGCGGAGCTGGTGTGCAGGGTACCGAAGACGAGGTGGCCGGTTTCGGCCGCGGTCAAAGCCAGGCGGATGGTTTCCAGGTCGCGCATCTCGCCGACCAGGATGACGTCGGGATCTTCGCGCAGCGCCGAACGCAGGGCATTGGAGAACGACATGGTGTGCGTGCTGACTTCACGCTGGTTGACGACGCATTTTTTGCTCTGGTGGACGAATTCGATCGGATCTTCGACCGTAAGTATGTGCCCGTATTCGTTTTCGTTGACATAATCGACCATCGCTGCCAGCGTCGTCGATTTGCCCGAGCCGGTAGGGCCGGTAACGAGCACGATACCGCGCGGCTGATTGGCGATTTCCTTGAAAATTTTCGGCGCATTGAGTTCTTCCAGCGTCAGCACCTTGCTCGGAATGGTGCGGAATACCGCACCGGCGCCGCGATTCTGGTTGAACGCGTTTACCCGGAAGCGGGCCAGCGTCGGAACTTCGAACGAGAAGTCCACTTCCCACGCTTCTTCGTATACTTTGCGTTGACCGTCATTCATTATGTCGTATACCATATCGTGCACGGTTTGATGGTTCATGTCCGGCAGATTAATGCGGCGTATGTCGCCGTGGACGCGTATCATGGGCGGTAGTCCTGCCGAAAGATGCAGGTCGGAAGCTTTATTCTTGACGGCAAAAGCCAGCAGTTCGGAAATTTCCATTGCTATTATTCCTGAAAATTGTTATTCGTGCATTATGGACATAGTAAAAAGCACATTGCAAGCGGTTCGGGAACGAATAGCACAGGCGGCTGAATTGGCGGGGCGAGCGGCAGATGCGGTGTCATTGCTGGCGGTGAGCAAGGCTGTACCGGCCGAAACCGTGCGCGATTTGGCTCGGCAGGGGCAGCTTGCTTTTGGAGAAAATTATCTGCAGGAAGCGACGGAAAAAATACGCGCTCTGGCTGACATCGATATCTGCTGGCATTTTATCGGGCCGCTGCAACGCAATAAAACGTCTCATATTGCGGCCTGTTTCGACTGGGTTCATAGCGTAGACCGGATTATCACAGCTCAGCGACTTTCGGCAGCGCGACCACAGGAGCGCCAGCCGCTGAATGTTTGCCTGCAGGTCAATATCAGCGCAGAATCAAGCAAAAGCGGAATCGGCATTGAAGCCGTAGCCGAGCTTGCCGGACAAGTCAGGGAGTTGCCGGGTCTGCGCTTACGCGGGTTGATGGGAATCGCGCAGGCCGGCGGCGATGTCGCACGCCAGCGCGCCCAGTTCGCGCAATTGCGGTTCTGTCTTGAAGAGCTGAACCGGCAGGGCATGGCGCTCGATACCTTGTCTATGGGTATGACTGACGATATGGAAGCGGCGATCGCTGAAGGAGCGACCATCGTTCGTGTCGGTACGGCATTATTTGGTAGCAGAATAAGTCGGACGGCAACCGTTTGATGGTTTGAGGGCAAATTTTTGCACCGTGTTCCGCGTTCGCGGAACCGGATAATATAAGGCCGAGGTAAACGCATGCGTATCGTATTTATAGGAGCGGGCAATATGGCGACGGCTTTGATCGCCGGCCTGCTGCGCCATGGCATAGGAGCCGAACGGCTGGCGGCAGTCGCACGCAATGCCGAATCCCGGCAACAGTTGCATACCGAGTTCCGTATTTCGGTCTGGCCCGATATCAACGCTATGGCCATGGACGCGGATGTCATAGTATTGGCGGTAAAACCGCACCAGTTACAGACGGTAGCGCAGGAACTGGCGCCGTTGCTCAAACAGCAACTGGTGGTGTCGATCGCTGCCGGAGTACGCGCCGGTACCTTGGCGGGCTGGCTGCTCGGTTATTCCCGGATTGTACGCACCATGCCCAACACGCCGGCAATGGTCGGCGCCGGAATTACGGCTTTATTCGCCTTGGCGGGAGTCAGTGCCGCCCAGCGCGAACAAGCTGGCGCGATCATGCAGTCGGTAGGCAGCACACTATGGCTGGAGGATGAGCTGCTGCTCGATGCGGTCACGGCGATATCAGGCAGCGGGCCTGCTTACGTATTTTATTTCATGGAAGCCATGCAGCAGGCGGGTATCCGGCTTGGCCTGGATGAAAACGCTGCGCGACAGTTGACGCTGGCGACTTTTTCCGGCGCTGCCAAACTGGCGGAAGTAAGTACCGACGAGATAGCCGCGTTGCGCGCGCAGGTGACTTCCAAAGGCGGCACGACGGAACGGGCGATATCGGTCATGCAGTCTGCGGGCATCGATGACGCCTTCGGGCAGGCGATCGATGCGGCTGCGCAACGGTCGCGCGAACTCGGCAATGCTTTGACCGATTCGTTGCCGGAAAAATGAGATGGAACCTTCTGTGTTGAACCGGATTTTCGTCTTTCTGCTACAAAATCTGATCAGTCTGTTATTAATTGCGTTATTGTTGCGCGCATACATACAATGGCTGCATATACCGGTGCGTAATCCCTTTGTGCAATTCGTTTTCAAAATAACGAATTTCGCTATTACTCCGCTAAAACGCCTGTTTCCGCGGTTGCTCGCGCTGAACATTGTGATTGTTCTGCTGGCAGCGGCATTGCAAATATTTTTGACCTGGGCCGAATACGCCCTGATGGGTTTCCCTTTCGCTGTGGCAGGTCCAGAAATCTTGCCGGGTTTTCTGATTCTGGCGCTGACGGGTCTGCTGACACTGGCTAATCATATGGTAATGGGAGTAGTACTGGTCGGTGCCGTACTCTCTATGGTGGATCCATTTTCCGCGCTGGCGGCCAGTTTCGATTCGCTGACCGCACCTATTTTGCGTCCATTCAGAAAAATTGTGCCGATTACTGGCAATATCGACTGGTCGCCGATGCTGGTATTGATTATCTGCCAACTGATCGATATGTTTCCCATTGTCTGGATGACACAATGGGCGCATCAACTGATTTAGATTTGCCGTAACGGCAATAAACCGACCATAATCCACTTCAGCCTCCCAATTAGTCGACGGATAGTCGCAAACAAAACAGTCAGGAGCGATTACGGATGACTCACAGACTCGATCTAGGGGTAGAACAATATCAGCAGCGTCGCGACCAGATATTGGCCGCACTGGAAACGTACCGGATCTGGTTGGAAAAATACACCGATGTGGAAGCCGCACAAAGTTTGCGGCTGTACGATCTGGGCGAAAATCTCAAGCGCGATAAATTGATGCTGGCCTTTGTTGCCGAATACTCGCGCGGTAAGTCCGAGTTGATTAATGCCTTGTTCTTCTCCGATTTCAAGCAGCGTTTACTGCCTTCCGATATCGGACGGACGACGATGTGTCCTACCGAATTGTTCTATGACGCCGATAGCGAACCGTATTTACGCTTGCTGCCTATCGAAACCCGGTTGCGCGACGAATCCGTTTCAACCTTGAAACGCATGCCGATAGAATGGAGCAGCGTGCGTCTGTATCCGGGCGATGCCAAGCAGATGGCGTCCGCCCTCAGCGCGCTGGCCGAGGTGAAAAAAATCGCTATCGCCGAAGCCCAGGCGATGGGTCTCTGCGGCCCGGGCGAAGCTGCTCGTTCGCGCGACGGTATGCTGGAGGTGCCGGTCTGGCGCTACGCCCTGATCAATTTCCCTCATCCTTTGCTGAAAAGCGGACTGGCGATACTCGATACGCCCGGCCTCAATGCGCTGGGTGCGGAGCCTGAGCTGACGCTCAATACCATACCCAATGCGCATGGGGTAATGTTTTTGCTGGCGACCGATACCGGAGTCACCCGCTCCGATCTGGAGATATGGGAGCGCAGCGTACGCCGTCATGCCAATCATTACGTTGCGATCCTGAACAAGATCGATATGCTGTGGGACGACATCAAAAGCGAAGACGAAATCGATCTGAGCATCCACAAGCAAAAAGAACATACCGCTTATCAATTGCACTTGCAGTCGAGCCAGGTAATCGCTCTATCTGCGCAAAAAGCCCTGCTGGGGAAAATCCGGGGCGACGAGGCATTGATCAAGCGCTCCGGCATCAACGTGCTGGAAAATCTGCTCGCGGAGAAAATCATCCCTGCCCGGCAGGCGATATTATATAAATCCGTGTGCAGCGAAGTATTGAGCATGGCCGACGGCTCCCGGCAAAATGTGG
>JAJYPZ010000119.1 GCA_021794855.1 Pseudomonadota bacterium
CCGATCGCTTTTAATTCGTGCAGCATGGTCTTGAGATCGGTATAAGTCAGCGTAATGTATTCCATATCCATCACCGGCGCGTTAAAACCGGCGCTCATCAATACGTCGCCGATATCGTGCATATCGACGAAACGATTGACGTGCGTATAGCCGTCCACACTTGCAAAAGCACTGCGCAACTGATTCAGTGTATCGGGCCCGAAGGTCGCGAACATCAGCAGACCGCCCGGCGCCAGCACCCGGTACAATTCGGCAAAACTGACGTTCAGGTCGTTGCACCACTGCAACGCCAGACTGGACCATATCATATCGACGCAGGACGTTTTTAGCGGTAAAGCGTCGATATCGCCGCATACGCTATAGACATTCGAACGCCGCCGCATTTTTTGCCAAAGATTCTGGGGCGGGTTGGCAATCTTGAGCATCGCTGCAGCCAGATCCAGCGCAATGACGCCTGCATCCGGATAGCGATTGCGTAGACCTTGCGTGCCGAAACCGGTACCTGCACCGGCATCGAGCAAAGTTTTCGGCTGGTGCTTGATATAATCGAGCCGAGCCATCATCCTGTCGGCTATCTCGCGCTGCAGAACGGCGTGTGCATCATAGCTGTTTGCTGCGCGCTCAAAAGACAATCTGACCAGACGCTTGTCAACTCCCGAAATACCTTCAGGCCTTTCTGACATACCTTAACCTTTCAACGAAACCTTTGCATGATGTAGCGAGCCCGGCAAATATGCAAAGATCTCAATACTGCTCTTGCAAAAAATCAATTATCGCCGCATCGAATTCGGCGTGATGCGATAAAAAAAGAGCATGCGACGCGCCGGAAAACCGCTGCAATCTGCCTTGGGGCAGGGTTTGCGCCAACCATTCCGCAGCGCAGACCGGTACCAGCCGATCGGAACCTCCGTGCATTACCAGAGCCGGAACGGCTATACCGGCGATCTCTCCGCGCAGGTCGCTATTCAGCAGAATATCCAGCCCGTTGCTTAATACTATGCCATCCGGCTTGCCCTGTGCAAATAATAAACCTCTCAAATGCGCCAGCGTCTGCCTCGCCGCGGCATCGCCGTGAACCTGCAAAGCAAGAAAGCGCTTTAGCGTCGCCTCGTAGCGCTCCGTCAGATCGCAAGAAAAACTTTCCAGTACAGAAGCTTCGATCGCGCACGGCCAATCGGGTCGCCGGGTAAAGCAGGGGTTGGTTCCGACCAGCACCAGACGCCGCACTCGATCCGGCAGTAGCCGCGCCAGCGTCAAGGCAAGCTGTCCGCCCAGCGACCAGCCGCACAGATCGAATACCGGCGGCAGTTCCGCCGCAATGCTTGCGGCCAGGGTTTCCAGCGTATAGGGCGCGACGCTTGCCTTGCCGCCGTAACCCGGCAAATTAACAGCAGTGACATTAAACCGTGCAGACAGCCGCTCGGCCGTCGCATTCCACACGCCGCTGTGCATGCCCCAGCCGTGTAAAAAAACCAGATTATCGGTCTCGATCGTCATGCGGCGGCCGCCAACGCCGCCAGCAATTGCGCCACGTCGGCTGCGCCGTGCGCCGCCGACAGAGAAATCCGCAAACGGGCGGCATGGCGGGGTACGGTGGGAGGCCGTATCGCCGGAACGAGTATGCCTTGCGCCAGCAGACGGTCGCTGAGGGCGAGAGTAGCCGCATTGCCGCCGATAATTACGGGCTGTATGGCAGTCTCGCTATTGCATAGCGCCCAGCCCTGACTATGCAGACCCTGGCGTAATTGCACGATTAATTGACGCAGATGCACCCGCCGGTCGTCCGCTGCCGCAATCAGCGCGAGACTGGCCAATAAGGCAGCGGACAACATCGGCGGCGTCGCCGTCGTGTAGATATAGGTTTTCGCTTTCTGCACCAGCCAGACGATCACATCGTGCTGCGCCGCGACCACGGCACCGGATACGCCGGCTGCTTTGCCCAGCGTCGCCATATAAATGATGCGCGGAGAATCGAGACCGAAATGCGCTAAAGCGCCGCGGCCGTTTGCTCCCAGCACACCGAAGCCGTGCGCGTCGTCGACCAGCAGCCACGCGTCGTGGACCTCGCATAACTGGAGTATCCCGGGCAAATCGGCCAGATCGCCGTCCATGCTGAATACGGCGTCGACCGCGACGATTTTTTCCTCCGCCCGGCTCGCCCTCAACAGCCGCTCCAGCGCGGCCATATCGTTGTGCGCATAACGGCTGAATTTGGCTCGGGACAATAGGGCGGCATCGTTGAGCGAAGCATGATTCAATTTATCCGCAAAGATCTCGCCGTGACGGCCGACTAACGCCGTGACGATACCGAGGTTGGCCATGTATCCGCTGGAAAACAGCAATGCCGCCGGAAAACCGGCAAATTGCGCATACGCCTGCTCGAACGCGTGATGCGCAGCATGATGCCCGGTAATGAGATGGGAAGCGCCGGCGCCGGTGCCCATTTGCGGCAATGCGTCCCGTACGGCTGCCGACAGGGCCGGATGCTGCGCCAGGCCGAGATAATCGTTACTGCAAAACGACAATAGCGGGCGGTCGTCGACTCGGATACGCACCCCTTGCGCGCTTTGCAGCAGGCGGCGTTGCCGCAGCAAACCTTGCCCGCTCAGCGCATCGAGCTGTTTGCGCAGCCGGTCCAGAGCCGCCAGACTCATGCCGGCATCCTACTGACTTACCGGAATGTCTTGCGCCTGTATCCCTAATTTGGCCAGCAGAGCGCGATCGCGGTTGACGTCCGGGTTGCCGGTAACCAGCAGTTTTTCGCCGTAAAAAATCGAATTGGCGCCGGCGAGGAAACACAAAGCCTGGACGGATTCCGCCATTTGACTGCGCCCTGCCGATAACCGGACATAGCTTTTAGACAGCACGATACGCGCGACCGCAATGGTACGCACGAATTCCAGCGGATCGAGGGCTTCGGTTTCTTCCAGCGGCGTGCCTTCGACGCGCACCAGCATATTGATCGGTACCGATTCGGGCTGCGGATCGAGATTGCCTAATTGCGCGATCAGGCCGGCGCGCTGGGTGCGCGATTCGCCCATTCCGACTATGCCGCCGCAACAGACATGCAAGTCGGCGCCGCGTACCCGCTCCAGCGTATCGAGGCGATCCTGGTAAGTGCGCGTGGTAATGACCTCGCCGTAAAATTCGGGCGCGGTATCGAGATTGTGATTGTAATAATCCAGTCCGGCAGCCTTGAGCTGCTCGGCTTGCCCGTCGCGCAGCATACCCAGCGTAGCGCAGGTTTCCAGGCCGAGCGCCTTGACTTCGCGCACCATGTCGAGCACCGGGTCCAGATCGCGTTGTTTGGGGCCGCGCCACGCGGCGCCCATGCAGAACCGGGTAGCGCCTGCCGCCTTGGCGGCGCGAGCCGCTTCCAGTACATCGGTCATCGGCAGCAAACCTTCGTTTTCCACCCCGGTATCGTAGCGCGCGGCCTGCGGGCAATAACCGCAATCCTCCGAACAGCCGCCCGTCTTGATCGACAACAAGGTCGAAAGCTGGATGCGGTTGGCATCGAAATGCGCGCGATGCACCTGTTGCGCACGATAAATCAGGTCGTTGAACGGCAAAGCGAACAAGGCTTCCACCTCGGCAACGCGCCAGGCCGCCAATCCGGCAACCGGTTGAGTCAAATCATTCATGGATTATCCACCTCTATAGTTATATCTTGCCAGTTTTCGCGGCCGGCGCGGATAATGTCCCACAACCCCCAAGGCACGACAACTGCGACCATAATCAGCCAAATTACGAGTATCCCGTGCCAGCCATGAAAAAAACTGTTGATCGGTTGCCCGAAAATCACCATTGTTCCTGCAACCCCATAAAACCGGTAGCCCGAAATGCGGTTGTAATACACCGTACGCGGATTGGGATGATAGGCGACCGACGAATAAACGAATATCGAAATAGCGATCCAGACCATGAGCAAAGGGGCAATGACCGTTGCAACGATGCTGGCGATATTAAACAGCCGGGCCGAAAACAAAGATTGTGCGGCAGTAATTGTTTTGGTCGCCATCCAGCCGCTCCATTATAATTAAAGCCGTATTTTGTATAAAATGGCACGGATAGTCAATCTTGAGACAGTTAATATTAAACAGCGGATTAAATTTTAATCGGACCTTCTTTCCGCAAAACTGCCTTTTATGCAATATTGCGGCGGGGGCTCACGCGCTATGCGATGCGTGCCTGGCAGACTTACCTTTACACAGAGAACCCGCTTGTCCGGTGTGCGCACACCCCTCCGCCTCGGGCGCACCGTCAGACACAAAACTTCCCGACCCGGGTTCCGGCGAAATTTGCGGCGCCTGCCTGACACATCCGCCCCGATTCAAACATTGCCTCGCGGCTTATACCTATCGCTTTCCTCTGGACAGACTCATCGGCGCATTAAAATACCACCAGCAATTCGCCCTGATCGATATTCTCACTGCACCGCTCATCGCTCTCGCGTCAGCCGGCGCGCTACCCGATGCGCTGGTCGCCATGCCGCTGCATCCGCAACGCTTGCGCGAACGCGGGTTTAACCAATCGCTGCTGCTGGCCCGCCGCATCGCACGGCAATTACACATACCGCTACTGGAAACCGCCTGCCGACGCGTGCGCGATACCGCGCCACAGACCACGCTGTCGGTCGACCAGCGCCGGTCGAATTTGCGCAATGCATTCATCTGCCCGGAAAAAGTTGCCGGCAAGCGCATTGCCATCATCGACGACGTCATGACTTCAGGCAGCAGTCTCGACAGCCTCACCCGGGCATTGTTAAAAGCAGGCGCGGCCGAAGTCGAGTGCTGGGTGTCGGCTCGGGCCGCACTGCGATGAAGCATGCTCAATCGAAGGTATGCAACCGGGTACAAACCGTCAAAAAATCTTCCACCCGCGCATATTTGAGCCGGATTCGCAATTCGGTTTTTATCCGTGTATTCAGTAAACGGCGCGATTCACTCATAAAGGATAATAAATTCGTCGGCAACGTTTGT
>JAJYPZ010000120.1 GCA_021794855.1 Pseudomonadota bacterium
CCAGTCGGGTTCGGTATCGATGCCGCCGCCGAATGTCAGGCGTTTCAGTCCGCTGCCGTCGGCATTGATCACATAGATTTGCGAACCGTTGTTATCGCGCGTCAGCACCAGTGCGAGCTTGCTGCCGTCCGGCGACCAGGCCGGCGCACTGTTGCTGCCCTTGAAATTGGCGAGTACGCGCCGCTGACCGGTCGTCAGCGATTGTACATAAATCACCGGCTTCCTTTTCTCGAACGAGACGTAAGCGAGCTTGGTGCCGTCCGGCGACCAGGCCGGCGAGATGATAGGCTCTTTCGATCTCAACACCGTTTGTACGTTCTGGCCGTCGGCGTCGGTTACCTGCAGGCTGTATTGCTTGCCATGTTTGATGACATAGGCGATATGACTGGAGAACATCCCCGGCGCACCGATCAATTTCTCGTATACCTCATCCGCAATCTTGTGCGCTATCGCCCGCAGTTGCGTGGCGTTGGCGGTATAACTATAGCCAGCCAGCTGCGTTTGCTTGATGGCGTCCATAAGCCGGAAACTGACCTCTATCTGCCCGTTGCTCAGGGGAGTTACCTTACCCAGAACCACTGCCTCCGCTCCGCGCTGACGCGCTACGGAAAACCTCGGGTCGGTGGATTCGGTTAGCGGCGGCTGCAGGTCGGAAATATCGACCAGCCTTAATTCGCCGGTACGCGCCAGATCGGCGCCCACGACGTCGGTAATGACCCGGTACGCCTCGCCGGCTCCGGCAAACGGCGAAATGGCAACCGGAATCCTGCTTTGCTCGCCGCCGCTGATGTCTATCGTCATCGCCGCTCTGGCCCAGAGCGGAAACAGCAATAACAGAATAAACCCTAATCGCATTATCAAAACATACCTCGCTTAATTTCGAACTTATTGAATTCTATTGCCAAATCGCTGCGATTGCCAGTGCCGGATCGATGTTTGGTGCTCGGTAGTGAAATCGTCATGTTATTCATTAACGAGCCCTTAATCCGGTGTGAATTTCAGATTCAGATCACGAAACTGCTGCGCCAGGGCAGCGTCAGGCGGCAACGGCAGCGGCGAAGCTTTCAGGATAGCACGCTCGACCGCATCGTCGTAGGCGGGTTGACCACTGGACCTGACCAGTTTTACGTTCACGACTTCGCCGGTCGGCAACACGGTAACATCGATCCCCGCCGTCGGATTGCCTTGCAGGCCGTCCGGCAAAATAATCATGCTGCGGACTTTAGCCTTGATTTTTTCGATATATGCCGCTTTCATTCGCGCCAGTTCGGCGGACTGTTTGCTCGCCAGCGCCGCCTGACGGCTGCTGTTCAAGGCATGCGCGGATTCGTTCTGAAATTCTGCGCGGGTTTGCTGTGCCACCATTTTGCGCAAAGCCGCCTGCTTTTTCTGCTGCATCTGCTTTTCCTGCACCAGCTTTTGTTCTGCCGCTTTCTGTTCGGCAAGTTTTTCCTGCGCTAATTCAGCGGCCTGCTGTTTTTGTAATAATTGCTGCTGTGCCAGTTTTTTCTGCTCGCGTTTTTTCTTTTTGTCTTCCGCCTTTTTTTCTTCCTGCTGTTTTTGCAGCGCTTGCTGCTGAGCCAGCAATTCCGCATCGCGCTGTTGTTGCGCGGCGAGTTTGCGCTTTTGCTCCAGGGCAATATCAGGGTTCGGTACAACAGGCTCGGCTTTAGCCGGCTCTGGAGGCACCGGCTTGACTGCCGTCGGAGGTTCAGGGGAGGGAACCGGTACCGGAGGAGGCGGTTGCCATAATTCGACCATTACCGGTTCGGGCGCATGCGTTTTCCAGTCGAGGCTGAACACCAGCAACACAAAAAACACCACATGAATAAGGATCGCCAGCACTGCCGCCAGTCCACGCTTAGGCGATGGTGGCGTCGCACGCATTTTACTGCGCTCCCTGCGCGGCGAGCAACCCTACGCGCTTGACCTGATTTTGCTGCATCAGGTTCATAACTTTCATGACCTTGTCGTAACGCACGCTCTTATCCGCGGCGATCACAACCGGCTGATCAGGTTTGTCCAACTGTTTTTTCTGGATCAATGCCAATAGTTGACTCTGGTCGACCTGCTGCTGATCGCCGCCTTTGGCCCGGTCGCGCACGGTCATCTGCCCGTCGGCGTGTATCGTGACCTGCAAAGGCTGGAGCGCGATCGTATCGGTTTTGGCTACGCTGGGCAGATTCACTTCGCCGGGATTGATCATCGGCGCGGTAATCATGAATATCACCAGCAATACCAGCATCACATCGATATACGGCACGACGTTGATTTGAGCGACTTGTTTGCGGGGACGGCGGGAACTCATTTTTTATGCGCTTGACGCTGGAGGATATTGGAAAATTCTTCTATGAAACTTTCGTAGCGATTAGCCAGGCGGTCGATATCATGAGTGAAATGATTGTACGCGATGACTGCCGGTATCGCCGCAAACAGGCCCATGGCGGTAGCGACCAGCGTTTCGGCTATGCCGGGGGCGATATTCGCCAGCGTGGTCTGCGCGACGTTCGCCAGACTTCTGAACGCGTTCATGATACCCCATACCGTGCCGAACAGACCGACGTAGACGCTCACTGAACCGACCGTCGCCAGAAAGGATAAATGCGATTCCAGCCCGTCCATTTCTCTTTGATACGAAGCGCGCATGGCGCGACGCGCGCTCTCGGTCATGGCGGACGCATCGGTGCCGGGCTGATTTTTCAGTTTCATGAATTCGCGAAAACCGGCTTCGAAGATCCGCTCCATTTCGCTGGTACGGTTGGGGTCGCGGGCGATGCCCTGATACAGCTGGTTGAGATCCGCCCCGTTCCAGAATGCCTGTTCGAACGCCTGCACCTTTTTAGTGGCGCGAGCAACCTGAAACAGTTTCTGGAAAATGAACCACCACGACATCAGCGATGCGATCAACAAAACCGCCATGACGAATTTGACCGCCAAACTGGCGCTGGTCACTAATGCCAACATCGATAAATCCTGCGATACGCCTATGTCCATTGAGTTATTCCAGTAATTGCAATATATGATCCGGTATTTTAACCGGTTTAAATGTCGTTGCGGTGACGCATACCACTTCTATCTCGCCGGTCGCGAGCACAACATCGCGCTCCAGGCGCTGTACAAAGCGCATCCGCGCCGGAGTCAGCCGCTGGATCCGGCTGTAAACCGCCAGTTCGTCGTCGTATCGGGCCGGCTTGAGGTAGCTGACCTGGACCTGCCGCACCGCAAACACGACCCCCTCTTCCTCCAGCAGCGTGCTCTGGTTCATCCCCAGCGCGCGCAGCCATTCGGTGCGGGCGCGTTCCATGAATTTCAGGTAATTGGCGTAATATACTACGCCTGCTGCATCGGTATCTTCGTAATAAACGCGCACCGGCCAGACGAATTCGCGTTCAAGCACCCGGTTCGCTCCACAGATCGGTTTTGCCGGGAACGCTCAAACCGAAATGCCGGTACGTCATCCAGGTCGCGATACGGCCGCGCGGCGTGCGCTGCAAATAACCCTGCTGGATCAGATATGGCTCGAGCACGTCTTCGATGGTGTCGCGCGCTTCGCCTATCGCCGCCGCGAGATTATCGAGCCCTACCGGGCCGCCGTCGAATTTCTCCAGCACCGCCGACAATAATTTGCGATCCATGATATCGAGTCCGGCGTGATCGACATCAAGCATCAGCAAGGCGTCGTCCGCCACTGTGCGCGTGACGATGCCGTCAGCGCGGACTTCGGCAAAATCGCGGACGCGACGCAACAGCCGGTTGGACACGCGCGGCGTACCCCGGGAACGGCGGGCGATTTCGAACGCGCCCTCGTCGGCCATCGTCATTTTAAGCAATAATGCCGAACGCTGGACGATGCGCGTCAGCTCTTCCGCACTGTAAAATTCCAGCCGCGCCACAATACCGAAGCGGTCGAGCAAAGGATTGGTCAGCATGCCGGCCCGCGTCGTCGCGCCAATCAGCGTGAACGGCGGCAGATCGAGTTTGACCGACCGCGCCGAAGGCCCTTCGCCGATCATGATATCGAGCTGAAAATCTTCCAGCGCGGGGTACAGGATTTCTTCCACGACCGGGCTTAGCCGGTGGATTTCGTCGATAAACAATACGTCGTTCGGTTCCAGATTGGTCAGCAAAGCCGCCAGATCGCCGGCCCGTTCCAGCACCGGACCGGAAGTCTGACGCAGATTCACTCCCATCTCGCGCGCCACGATATGCGCCAGCGTGGTTTTGCCCAGACCGGGCGGCCCGAACAGCAGCACGTGATCCAGTGCCTCATTGCGCTTGCGCGCCGCTTCGATGAATATGGACAGCTGATCGCGCACCTTTTCCTGGCCGACGTATTCCGCCAGCATCTTCGGCCGCAACGCGCGTTCGATCTGTTCTTCGACCGAATTTTGCGCGGCGGGAGCAATCAGGCGATCTATTTCTATCATGCGTCGATTCCCATTACGATTTCGATAGCCACTTCAGCGCGGAGCGGATGCCGTCTTCCACGCTCGCGCTGACGACGATCTGGCGCACGGCACCCGCCGCTTCGCGCTCGTTGTAGCCCAGCGCCAGCAAAGCGTTAAGCACGTCGTCGCCGGCGCTGACCGGTGCAGGGCGCGATCCGGACGCCGGCGCATCGAGCAATTTGCCCTTGAGTTCGAGCAACAGCCGCTCGGCGGTTTTTTTGCCTATGCCGGGGATTTTGGTCAGTTGCGCGACATTCTGCGACGCGACGGCGTGCGCCAGTTCGGCGGGATCCAAGCCTGACAGCAGCGCCAGCGCCATTTTTGCGCCGACCCCGGTGATTTTGATCAACTGGCGAAACGTCACCCGCTCCGTCTGCGTGCCGAAGCCGTACAATAGCTGCGCGTCTTCGCGCACGACGAAATGGGTATATAAACCGACCGGCTGACCCAAGGCCGGCAGATGATAAAACGTGCTCATCGGTACATCGATTTCGTACGCAACCCCGGCGACGTCGACCAGAATCTGGGGG
>JAJYPZ010000121.1 GCA_021794855.1 Pseudomonadota bacterium
GATGGCGATTTTGGTCCGGCCTAATTCGACCGTCAGCTGGACTGGTATATCGAGTATAAAGTCGATATCGTTATGCGTTTCGGTCGCGGGACCGCTACTGCTGAATTCCTTGAATACGGATTGGGCTTTAGGTTCGGCGGCAGCCGGTTTTACCGTTTCTGCCGCTGTCTGTTCGGCCATGGCCGCACCCCAATCGTCCATAATTGCGTCGGTATCGTCGCTCATGGTTTTTCTCCTTGCGTCGTGTCGCGTGTCGTATACGTAATCAGTTTTTCCACTCGCAGGGCGTATTGCCCGTGCAGTGTGCCATAGGTGCATTCCATGACGGGCACTTGATCCACGGTGGCGATGATGGTGGCAGGAATGCTGAGCGGAATAATGTCCCCGACCTGCATATTCAAAATATCGCCAAAGGTACTTTGCGCAGCACCCATATTGGCGACAATTTCCACTTCGGCAGTCTGGATCTGTTGCGTCATCAATCGCGTCCAGCGTTTATCCACATCCAGCGTTTCGCCCTGCAGGCTGCTGCTCAGCAGATCGCGTATCGGCTCTATCATGGAATACGGCATACAACAATGGATATCGCCTTGCGACGGGCCGATTTCCACATTGAATGTGGTGGTGACGACCACCTCGTTGGGTGTGGCGATGTTGGCGAACTGGGTATTCATTTCCGAGCGTATATACTCGAATTCGATCGGATAAATGTGCGACCAGGATTTTTCGTAATTCTCGAAAAATATATTCAGTATCCGTTGAATAATGCGTTGCTCGGTTTGCGTGAAATCACGGCCTTCGACACGGGTATGAAAGCGGCCGTCGCCGCCGAACAGATTGTCGATGATCAGGAACACCAGCGTAGGATCGAAGACGACGAGAGCCGTGCCGCGCAAGGGCTTGATTTGCACGAGGTTGAGATTGGTCGGAACGACCAGGTTGCGGATGAATTCGCTGTACTTCGATACTTTGACCGGACCGGTTGTTATCTCCGCCGTGCGCCGCATGAAACCGAATAAGCCGATACGAAACAGCCGTGCAAAACGCTCGTTGATGATTTCCAGCGTCGGCATGCGGCCGCGTACAATACGTTCCTGTGTGGCAAGATTGTACGTACGAACGGCCGAGGTGTCGACCTGCGCCACGTCTTCATCTTGTTCCCCGGTGACGCCTTTCAATAAGGCATCTACTTCGTCTTGCGACAGGAAATTTTCGGCCATGATAACGTTACCGTGCCTTTATTGAATGACAAAAGAAGTAAAAAATACTCCCAGGACCTTCTGCGGATCACCGGCAGGGTCGAAGGGTTTGTTGATGGTGCCGATGATCGCTTTCATCAATTGATTTTTTCCGGCTTCGGTGAGCAATACGGACGCTTTCTGGCTAGACAGCAGCAGCAGGATACGGCTTCTGATTTGCGGCATATGCGCTTTCAGGTTATCCGCTTCCTTATCGTCAGGAACTTGCAGCGTGAGCGTAACCTGTAAAAATTTGTCGCCTTCGTCGGGTGATAAATTAACGGTAAAACTGTCGAGAGGGATAAAAACCGGTGGTTTCGACTCTTCTTTTTTGACGGCGGCTGATTTGCCGCCGGTTTTATGCATTAAAAAATACGCCGCAACACCGCCGCCTATCATCAATACGATGAGAATCGCGCCAATGACGATCAACAGCTTTTTTTTCGATTTTCCGGTGGCTTCAGCTTGTGCAGGCTCCGGAGAGGTCGTTTTGGCGGTAGTAGATTTGCTTGGCGCTTGAGCCATTGCTTGTTCCTTGAAGTAGTGATTATGACGATGATTTCAGCGCTACGCTCAGACGAAGGTGTTTACCAGCCCTTTGCCGGACAGAATTTTACCGGCAGTAGCGATAGTTTGGTCGCTTCTTGCCGCCCGGACTCCGCTCAACGGCCGAAACGACTGCGCCTCAGCTTGCCTGTCCTGCTGGCCCGGCGTATCGGAACGAACATGGGTCTGCCCAAGCTGGATACCCGCATTATTCATCATTTCATGTAATTTGGGTAAGGCCGCTTCGATGGCTAGACGCACTTCAGGCTGTGCGGCGATAAAGGTCGCATTGGCCTGATTGTTAGTCACGTTTAATACAATTTGCAGCGGACCGAGATCAGGCGGGTTGAGGCTTAGCGAGGCAGTCTGTTCGCCAGACCCCGACATCCAGACTACTTTTTCGCCCAGTGCCTGATGCCAGGCCGTCGTACCCACGGACGGCGACAAGGCGCTCCCGGTCGCAGGCGCAACGGATTGCGCCAGATTGGCGATGGTCATCGGGTTGGGCATAAGCGGTGCCGTCATGACCACAGGCAAAGGCGCCTGATTTTTGCTTGACTGCAACAAGATAGCGGGTGCGTCGTTACTTGCGGGTGTGACAGCTTTCAGTGTATCGGCAAACGTGGGCGCAGCGGACGCTGCTGCTTGCGGAGCCATCAAATCAGCCGGAACGTTGCTGCTGTTTTTCGCTGCGGTACTGGCAACGGATAGCGGTGTCGTGAGAGCCGCCGCTTCCTGCAAGCGATTTGGACTTGCAAAAGGAGCAGGGGAGAGAGCAACTTTCGCCGTCGCAGCGGCGGTGGCAGTCGGTCCGGTCGTCCCGGCCGGTGCTGTCGGTGCGGCTGACGGCGTGCCCTGGCCGGCATAACTTCCCATCATTGCCAGCAGTTGCGCGGAAATCGGGGGCAAGGGAGCAGGTGCCGCTGCGGTAGCATTGCCCGCATCGGCGGATTGCGATGCATCGGCGGATTTTTTCGATTTGTCGGTGGTTGCAGTTTGCGTAGCCGGCGGATTGGCCGCCGGCGTGGCTGCTTTTGCGTTTTGTTGTTGCGTCAATTCGTTGGACAGCACATGATTGAACGAAGTATCGGGCGTAGCCGTTGCGCTGGATTTGTCCGTAGCGGGCGGGCTGGCGTTAATCTGGAGTGCTGGAGTGAGCGGCATAGCCATCGGGTTATCCTTTTGCTTGCATCATTCCTGGCCTAGCGACGGATCGCAGGGATGCGGTTTATGGGTTAGCGCTCGGCTAGCATATTCATCAGTCGTTTTCTGGTCCCGCCGCACCGCCTGCTGATACGCCTGCTGCTGGGCGCGCTGCGTCAAAGTATCGTAAGACAGGCGTTTGCGTTCCGCCGCCTGCCAAGCTAGACGTTCGGTTTCAATGATGGCGAGCTGTTGCCGCACGATAGCCGATTGGCCGATAATGGCATCGTCCAGTTTGGCCAGAAACAATCTGAAATTATGATGATTGCCTATGCCCAGGCCGGCGTTCATGTCCTGTTCGTAACGCTGCGTATAATCGTCGCGATATTGCTGCAATACCATTAATTTCTGTTCGTTTTCGCGATGATGGCCGATGGCTATGCCCAAGCGTTCGGCCAGCGTTTCCGCTTCCTTGTTCGCCAGTTCGATAAGCGTCTGTATTGCCGAATGTTGCGCCATTACTGTTACCTCGGAAAATAGGCCGGCAGTTCGGCGCTATCGTTTCATTGTAGTCCGGTTTTATCGATTCAATCACTCAAACAGAGCGGAAAGTTGCCCTAAACTCATTTGAATGCCGGCTTGTTCATGTATGTCCTGTTGCAAGAACGATTCCAATCGCTGGTATCTTGCGATGGCTTCATCCAGGATAGGATCGCTGCCGGCACTGTAGGCGCCGACGCTGATCAGATCGCGGTTGCGCCTGTAACTGGAATAAAGCTGTTTAAGCCGACGCGCCAGGGCTTGCTGGGGCGGGGCAATGATATTGTGCATGGCCCGACTGATCGATTGTTCGATGTCGATGGCGGGATAATGGCCGCTTTCGGCCAGATTGCGATCCAGCACGATATGGCCGTCCAGAATGGCGCGGGCAGCATCGGCGATGGGGTCCTGCTGATCGTCGCCTTCGGTAAGCACTGTATAAAAAGCGGTAATCGAGCCGCCGCCGGGCTTGCCGTTGCCGGCGCGTTCGACCAGCGCGGGCAGTTTGGCGAATACGGAAGGCGGATAGCCTTTGGTGGCGGGCGGCTCGCCGATGGCCAGCGCAATTTCGCGTTGCGCCATGGCGTAACGGGTCAGCGAATCCATGATCAGCAAGACGTTTTGACCCTGGTCGCGGAAATATTCGGCCACGGTCGTCGCATACGCCGCTCCTTGCAGCCGCATCAGCGCGGGCGTATCGGCCGGTGCGGCAATAACGACGGCGCGGGCCAGACCTTGCGGGCCCAGAATCTGTTCAATAAATTCCTTGACTTCTCGGCCGCGTTCGCCGATCAGGCCGACGACAATGACGTCGGCCGTGGTATAGCGCGCCATCATGCCCAGCAGGACGCTTTTGCCGACACCGGAGCCGGCGAACAAGCCCATGCGCTGTCCGCGCCCAACGGTGAGCAGCGCATTGATGGCGCGCACGCCGACGTCCAGCGGATCGGTAATGGGCGCACGATTGAGAGGATTGGTCGCGCGTACGCTGAGCGGAGCGCTTTCCATGGCAGGCAAAGGGCCCAGACGATCTAGCGGCCGCCCCGCGCCGTCCAGCACCCGTCCCAGTAGCGCCGCTCCGACCGGCAAATGCCGGGTGCGGTCCGCGGCGCGGCGTTTGGGTGCGTAGGGCGAGAATAAGGCGGGGGCTGGGACGGGCGGTTCCAGAGGAAAAACCAGCGTGCCCGGAATGATGCCTTCGACATCGCTTTGCGGCATGAGAAAGAGCCGGTCATGGTCGAAACCGACGACTTCGGCTTCGAGGCGCGCCCCCGATGGCAGCGGGATGACGCAAGCGCTGCCTACCGGCAACTTTAATCCGACGGCTTCCATGACCAATCCCGCGACACGCGTAACGCGTCCGGATAATTGCACAGGCGGTACGCTATCGAGCAACTGGCTGCAATTGTTCAGATAGGCTTTCCAGTACTCGCCATGGACAGCGATCGCGGTCATGAAGCGAGCCAGTCCGTATTCTGGCCGAGCGCCGTCGCCAGGCGCTGCCAGCGGG
>JAJYPZ010000122.1 GCA_021794855.1 Pseudomonadota bacterium
AACATATTGCAGACCCGCGGCGAACTCGCCCTCAAAACCGACAAAGGGGTCAAAATCGACGTCCGCGAAGGGTTCGCTTCGTTCATCGACGAACACACGCTCGCTATCCAGCCGCTGCAAGGCGAGACGTATCAGCTTCGCTTCGGCGCGGCGGTCGTCGCGACCGGGGCGCCGCCCTTCGTGCCGCCCATCCCCGGCGCGCAGGACGGCTTGGCCAATGGCGGCGTCATCACTTCGGACACCATCTGGGATTTACCCGCCCCGCCCAAAAAAATGGCAATCATCGGCGGCGGCGTCATCGGCGTCGAAATGGCGCAGATCTTCCGCGACTTCGGTGCGGAAATTCTGATCCTCGAAGCCAAAGACCGCATACTGGCTGAAATGGAAGACGAGATCGCCAAACAGCTCACCGAACTGCTCCGCACCGAGCTGACCGTAGTCACCGGCGCGAAAATCGCCCGGATCGACGGCAAGCCCGGCGCCATGCAAGTCGCCTATGCCGACACCGACGGCAATGCGCAACAGTTCGCCTGCGATTACGTCCTCATGGCTACCGGCAAACGCCCCGACACCAGCCGCCTCAATCTGGCCGCAGCGAAGGTCGACCTCGACGGCGCCGCCATCAAGGTCGATACCCGCGGTCGCACCAGCAACGCGCATATTTACGCGGTCGGCGACGTCATCGGCGGTTACATGCTCGCGCACACCGCCGCTACCCAGGGCCGCGTCGCCGCCGACAACCTGCTCGGCGAAGAACGGCATTACCAGCAGGATCTCGATTGCGGCGTCACCTTCAGCCGTCCGCAAGCCGGATTCGTCGGCTTATCCAGCGCCCAGGCCAAAGCCCGCGGCATCGATGCCGTCGAAGCCAAAATGCCGATGAGCATCGACGCCAAAGCCATGATCACCGGCGAAACGCACGGCCTGATCAAACTCGTCGCCGACAAATCCACCCAAAAAATTATCGGCGTACACTTCCTCACCGAACACACCGACACCCTGATCGGCGAAGCGGTCATGATGGTATCGGCCGGCATGACCCTAACCCAAGTCGCGCAAGCCATCCATCCTCACCCCACCCAGACCGAATTGTTCGGCGAACTGGCCAGACGCCTGCTATCGCGCCTGCGACGAACCGCGAAGAAATAAGCGACCGACTCCCCCCTTCGCCGGATGGGAGTAGGTGCTCTAAAATGGGGTCAGACTCGACATAACTCAATTTAATTAGATTTTATTAAGTTATATTAAGTTGTGGTTTATACTTTCTTAATAATCCATTCATGCCGGTCTTGCCATGGCGCGCCTACCCCGATTTTCTCTCATAAATCAACCACAACACGTTATACAGCGCGGCAATAATCGCAATATTATTTTTGCGGCAAAGAACGATTATATTTTCTTCAAAGAATGTTTGAACGATGCGGCAACGCGGCATCGTTGCCATATACATGCCTATGTACTGATGACTAATCACGTTCATTTACTCATGACCCCCTATGAAGAAAGTAGCAGCATTGCTAAAGTTCTCCAATCTGTCGGTAGACGGTATGTGCAATATTTCAATCGAACCTACCAACGAACCGGCACATTATGGGAGGGGCGTTACAAGGCCACCCTAATTGAAAGCGAATCGTATCTGCTTACCTGCTACCGATACATTGAATTAAATCCGGTGAGAGCGGCTATGGTAGCCGATCCTGGACAGTATCTATGGTCAAGCTATCATTATCATGCACATGGAAAAGCGGACATTTTGATCAACGATCATCCCTTGTACCACGCCTTGGGGCAATCGGAAGAAGAACGGCAATTAGTTTACCGTGGCCTGTTCGAATCAAGATTGCAACCGGACTTTTTAGCAAATTTACGAGAGGCTACCAATAAAGCCTGGATATTGGGAGGAGATCGGTTTAAAGAAGAAATAGCAATATTGTCAAAAAGACGAGGTCAACCCCTTTCGAAGGGTCGGCCGATAAAAAAGATAGTTTAATCGAGTCTGACCCTATTTTAGTATTTCGTCGGCAATACGCTAAAATAAGAGGATGTACTCCTTACTCCGCCCGTTACTTTTCCAGCTCGATGCTGAAACCGCGCACCATCTCACCCTGACCGGATTAAACCTCGTTCACAAGCTTGGTTTGAGCGCTGTAATGGTCCGTCCGGTTCCCGGCAAAGCCATCGAAACGATGGGCATATGCTTCCCTAACGGCGTCGGGCTTGCTGCCGGACTGGACAAAAACGGCGCGTATATCGACGCACTGGCGGCACTGGGATTCGGTTTTATCGAAATCGGCACGGTCACGCCGCGACCGCAGCCGGGCAATCCCAAACCGCGCCTATTTCGCATACCGCAGGCGCAGGCCATCATTAACCGCATGGGATTCAATAACGAGGGCGTGGCGCAACTGGTGCGCAACGTGCAGGCGGCAAAATTCAAGGGGGTGCTGGGCATTAACATCGGCAAAAATTTCGATACTCCTATCGCTCTCGCCGCCGATGATTATTTGAACTGCCTGTCTGCAGTCTATTCGCACGCCAGTTATGTCGCGGTCAATATTTCATCGCCCAATACCAAAAACCTGCGCGATCTGCAAGCCGGAGACGCGCTGGCGGATTTGCTGGGAAAACTGAAAACCGAACAGACCCGGCTCGCTCAATTGCATGGCCGCTACGTACCGCTCGCGCTTAAAATCGCTCCCGATCTGTCCGATGAAGCTTTGACCGAAATCGCCGCATTGCTCAGGCGATACCGGATCGACGGCGTCATTGCCACCAATACGACGCTCTCGCGCAGCGCTATCGAAGGATTGCCTCTCGCCGACGAAACAGGCGGTCTTTCGGGCGCGCCCCTCACGGGGCCGTCTACGCGGATCGTGAAAAAACTCGCGCTGGCGCTAGCCGGTGAAGTTCCTGTGATCGGTGCCGGAGGAATACTGAGCGGTACGGATGCCGCTGCCAGAATTGAAGCAGGCGCACGACTGGTACAGCTATACAGCGGATTAATCTATCGCGGCCCTCGATTGGTCAGAGAATGTGTCCGGGCGCTAGGCTAACTACCGTTGTAGCGTTATCGTCCAGCCTGCTTTGGCAGACGGCTTTCGCTGCCGACTTGCCCAGTTTCCTGCAGGTGCGGGCCGCCCATCGATCTTCTTATGCCGTATTGCTGGACCGTCACGACAAAGTGCTGCAAATGCTGCAACTGGATCGAACGGAACAGCGTTTGAACTGGGTAGCACTCAGCGACCTGTCTCCTGCCATGCAGCAAGCGCTGCTGGTATCGGAAGACCGGCGTTTTTTTCAGCACCACGGCGTCGACTGGCGGGCTTTCGTGGGCGCGGCGTGGGAAAATCTGCGATACGACACGCATCGCGGGGCTTCGACTCTGACCATGCAACTGGCGGGATTGCTGGACAAAAAATTGATCCGCAACGCGGGGGGCAGAACCTATGCCCAGAAATGGCAGCAAATCAGAGAGGCCAATGCTCTGGAAAAACATTGGTCCAAAACGGAAATTCTCGACACCTATCTCAATCTGGTCACATTCCGTTCTGATTTATCCGGCATCAATGCCGCTTCTCAGGCTCTATTCCATGTCGCTCCCGCTGCGATCGATACCGCCCAGGCTTCAATACTGGCGGCTCTGTTACGCGGCCCGAATGCAAAACCTGCCGTAGTCGCGGCCAGAGCCTGCGGCGTCGCACGGCATCTGAAACCGCCCAGACCCCGATGCTCCACCATCACCGCTCTGGCATACAGCAGGCTCGCCGTCCATCCGGCGGTTCCGTTAGGGACTGCATTAGCTCCGGTTCTGGCAGAACAATACCTTACCGCTCCCGGCGAATATCTCGATACCAGTTTAAACATCAAAATTCAAAAACTGGCATTGTCCGCCCTGCAAAAACAATTGAAACTCTCGCCGCAAATCGGCGGCGGAGCTATCGTTATCCTTAAAAACAGTACAGCTGAGATTCTGGCTTATGCCAATGCGCGAACCGATAACGCAATGACGCCGGATCCGATTACCCTGCAGCGGCCTGCCGATACTCTCGTGCAAGCATTTCTGTACGAACTGGCGATAGAACAATACAAGATTACCGCAGCATCGGTACTGAATGACACGCCCCTGCCGATTTCCGTACCGAATCCGTTTCCCGGCTATACAAATGATGCCTCGATACCGCATTGGGTCAGCGTCCGGTACGCTCTCGGAGCCGGCCTCGTACTGCCGGCCGATCAGGTACTGGAAAAAATATCTCGCGACGATTTCATCGATCGATTGCAAACGTTGAGCATGAATGTTCCCGATCCGGCCATGCCGCTCAAAATTAACGCCAGCCTGCTCGATCTCGCCAACGCGTATCAGACGCTGGCAAACCGGGGCGTCTACCGTATGGCCGGCTTGCACGCAGGCGGCTTAAATGCCGGGCGAGCTATACTTTCAGCTGATGCGAGCGCCATAATCGATAATATCCTCGCCGACCCATCTGCACACGGCGATAGCGCTCTCCCGGCCATCGACGGCTATGCATCGTATGCCGCCGCGCAGGACGACAAGCAGCAATGGTGCATCGGTTCGACAGGCAAAGTTACCGTTGCGGTATGGATGGGCAACAACGATCGCAAAAATCCGGACATGACGAAAAATCAAGCTGCCCTGGTCTGGCGTACGGTAGTCAACGCCCTCAACGGGGGTCTGTATCCCGCATCGGCACCGAAATTGCCTGATGATATCGTAGTTCAGGAAATTGGTTACAAGCCGCCGATTGAGCCAGCGCGCGAAGAATTATTTTTACCCGGCACCAATCTCGCCTATCCCCGGTCTCTTTCGGTGGATGCACTGCATGACAACCCGCCCTGACCGAACCGATGCTGTCTCATCGAAATTGATCGTTCCGGATTTTTTAGCACAATCTTGTCTTAACAATACCAGCGCCGAATAAATCCGAGACTCA
>JAJYPZ010000123.1 GCA_021794855.1 Pseudomonadota bacterium
GCACCCCGCCATCGTACTCGCCGCCGCGCTAATCGCCGTCATTCTGACTCTGTGGCCGTTATCCAGGCTAGGCAGCGAGTTCATGCCGCCCCTGAATGAAGGAACCTTATTGTATATGCCGACCGCTTTACCGGGATTGTCGATAGGCAAGGCAGCGCAATTGCAGCAGCAGACCGACCGCATGCTCATGTCGGTACCCGAAGTGGCGCATGTATTCGGCAAAGCAGGTCGCGCCGACACCGCAACCGACCCGGCGCCGGTGAATATGTTCGAGACCACCATCGCTTTCAAGCCGCGCAGCCAGTGGCGTGCGGGCATGACCATGCAAAAAGTCGAAGACGCATTGAATCGCGCGGTGCAGGTGCCCGGGTTGACCAATCTTTTCGTGCCGCCGATCGCCAACCGGGTCGAGATGCAATCGACCGGAATCAAGAGTCCTATCGGCATCAAGGTGGGCGGCCCGGATCCGGTCGTATTGCAGCGGTTGTCCGACGCTATCGAGCGTACGGCTCGCAGCGTGCCCGGCGTCGGTTCGGCGGCGGCCGACCGCGCCGCAGGCGGCCGTTACGTCAACTTGCGCATCCGTCCCGACGCTGCTGCGCGTTACGGGCTGACGCAGGCGGAATTGCAGACCATCATCGCCACCGCCATCGGCGGCGATCCAATCGGCGAAACGGTACAGGGGCGCGAACGCTTTCCCATCGTACTGCGCTATCCCCGAGCGATGAGACAATCAGTAGCGGCGTTGCACAGCCTGCTGATCGTAGCGCCAGACGGCGCGGAATTGCCGCTGGGCATGGTCGCAGACATTGCGGTAACGCCGGGACCGTCCATGCTCACCAGCGAAAACGGCGAACTGGTCAGCTATGTCTACGTCGACAGCAACGACAGCAATCTTTCCGGCGTAGTTAGCCGCCTGCAACGAGCGGTAGCGCAAACAGTGCCATTACCGCCGGGTTACACGATAGGCTGGTCGGGACAATACGAATCGCTGCAGCGCGCCGAACAGCGTCTGAAAACGGTCGTTCCGGCAACGCTGGCGATCATCTTTCTGCTGCTGTGGAGCATTTTCCGTCGCGTTGCGGAAGCGGCGCTGATCATGCTCACCCTGCCCTTTGCGCTGGTCGGCGGCATCTGGCTGGTCTGGCTGCTGGGGCAGCCGGTGTCGGTCGCGACCATGATCGGTTTCATCGCGCTGGCTGGCGTATCGGCGGAATTCGGCGTGATCATGCTGTTATATTTGCGCGAAGCCTGGCAGCGCCGAGTCAGCGCCGGTAATGCCGATCCTGCCGCCCTCGACGCCGCCATCCGCGAAGGCGCCGTCATGCGCGTACGCCCCAAAGCGATGACCGTGGCGGTGATACTGGCCGGTTTGCTGCCTATCATGTTCGGCACGGGCGCGGGCTCGGAAGTCATGCGCAGCATAGCCGCGCCGATGGTGGGCGGGATGATCACGGCACCCTTGCTGTCGATGCTGGTGATTCCCGTGGCGTATCGATTGATGGAGCGTTACCGGTTGCGGACGAACCGGCCGCTCGGAACCGGGCAAAAAATAACGAAGGAGAAAGTAAAATGAGTTATGGATGGATGGGAGTGGGCATGCTGGGCATGTTGCTGTTCTGGGTGATCGTTATCGCCGCCGTCGCATTGCTGGTGAGATGGCTGATCAAACGTAAACCCTGATGAGGATCAGGCAGAGCTGATGCAGAAAAAATTCCATGAAAAATTCTGCCGCTGTCCTGCACCGGCGCCGGAATTCCCGGTCTGAAAAAAGATGGAAGCGCAGTCGATATCACATCTTCGGCAGTCGTGGTTTATTGATTTCATCAATACGCGTTTCGCGTGATGCAATCAACGAATCGATTGACAAAATAGTAATACCGAATGATACTATCTCGCACGTTATCATTATAATTGCAATAATTATGTCGAACGAATGCATTAAAGGTTTTGAGCAACGCCTGGACATCATGGAATCGCGATCGCCAGGCCAGCCGCGACAGGAAGTCATACTGTCACGTTTGCAATTTATGATATACAAAAAAATGAACGAGCTGATCAATCATAATCTTCAGCCGTACGGTATCAACGATACCATCTGGACTGCGCTGATTATGCTCTATTCCAGCCCGGATCATTATATTTTTCCCAGCGATCTGAGTCATATTATTGTCTCGTCGCGTACTAATATTACCCGCCTGGCGGATGAAATGGTAGAAAAAGGCTGGATGAAACGACAGGGTTGCGAATCGGATCGACGCAAGATCATACTGACCTTGACCGAAGCGGGAGTCGCTCTGGTGGAAGCGGTAATTCCAAAACAATGGAACATATACGGCGAGATGTGGCAAGACTTCAGCCCCGCTGAAAAAGACCGGATGGAAGCGATGCAGCGCAAACTGGTTGCGTCGCTTTCGGGGTTGCAGTCGCAAGCAGGCGTATCGGATGGCACAATAGCTTCGGGCAAACAGTGCGAATACGATGCTTGACCTGTAGACGATTAAATGATGATATTGCGCCGGAGTCCGCTATCCGGCATCGCAGAAGCGCGAGAGGAAACCTGATGCCGAACCGTATTATCCCGCAATGTTTTCCGGGACGCTCTGCCGCAATGACGCTGTTAACGATTTTCTCGTTAACAGCGTGTACCGTCGGCCCCGATTTCAAGCATTCAGCTCCCCCTGCTTCCAGCGCTTATACCGCAACCAGACTTCCCTCACAGACTTCTACGACGAATATCCTGCACGGAAACGCACAGCGATTTGTGACGGGACAGGCCGTACCGATTGACTGGTGGCAAAATTTCAGTTCTCCGAAGCTTAACGCGCTCATAGAGCGGGCTTTAAAATCCAGCCCAACCCTGTTTTCCGCCCAGGCCACTTTGTTGCAGGCGCAGCAAACTTACGCCGCGCAAGCCGGCGCAACCCTTTATCCTAAAATAGATGCGACCGTTGGAGCGCAACGCGAACTATTTAATACTGCAGCTTTCGGCTTGCCGGGCGGCAATTATTTATTCAATCTTTACAATGTCGGCGTAGCCGTTAACTATAATTTCGATCTATTCGGCGGCAACCGTCGCACCCTGGAGGCTTACGCCGCCCAGACCGATTATCAGCGTTACCTGATGGAGGCGTCCAAACTGACGCTGGAGGCCAATGTCGCCACAGCGGCAATGACCCAGGCGGAATATGCCGCGCAGTTACAGTCGAGCAAGGATATTCTGGCTTTGCAACAGCAGCAGCTGACGATCGCGCAACAACGGCTGAAACTCGGAGCCGTGGCGCGCAGCGATACCCTTGCGCTGCAGACACAGGTGGAACAAACCCGTGCCGGTATCCCACCTCTTCTTTACCGTTTGCAGCAGACCAATCACCTGCTCGCATTATTGACCGGCCAGGAAACGGGCAATGCGGCGATACCGCAATTCACGCTGACCGATTTTACCCTGCCGCCGGATCTGCCGGTGGTCATACCGTCCGAGCTGGTGCGCCAGAGACCGGATATCCAGGCTTCCGAAGCGCTATTGCATGTCGCCAATGCGCAATACGGCGCAGCGATCGCTACCGCTTATCCGAATATCGGCCTGTCGGCCAACGTCGGCTCCGAGTCGCTGACAACCGCCGGTCTGTTCAGTCCGGCTTCGATGATCTGGGGCATCGCCGGCCAGATTGCCCAGCCGCTTTTCAACGGAGGTCTGCAGGCGGGTATCCAGTCTGTAAAAACCGGTTATGCGATTGCCGCCGCCAATTATCGGCAGACGGTTCTGCTGGCATTGCGCAATGTAGCCGATGTTCTTCGCGCGCTCGATAACGACGCGCAGACGCTAAGCGCTCAATCCGCTGCCGATAGCGCAGCGCAGGCGTCGCTCGCGCTCATGCAGCAGCAATATGCCCTCGGCGGAGCGAACTACTTGCAGTTATTGAGTGCGCAACAGCAAGCGCAGCAAACTCGAATTAATCTTATCGCCGCCCAAACTCAGCGGCTGACCGATACCGCAGCGCTATATCAGGCGATGGGGGGCGGTCTGCATGATCAGGCGACTCATTCAGGCAAGCCCGCCGGCACAATGCCCGCGCATTAAGCATGAATGTATGCGTAATTCTTATCCAATATCACCGACGCAAGAGGGATTCCTATGACTAAGGGCACGACCAAACGCATGATCATTATGCTGTTGCTGGTTGGGCTGGTGTTTGCCGGCATATTCGGCTTTCAGCAGTTTCGCAATCAGATGATCAAGAAAATGATCAGCGGCAAAGGGGCGCAGGCGCAAGCGGTCTCAACCATAGTCGCCGAACCTTCCGAATGGCAGCCTGCGGTCGATGCGGTAGGCGATTTTCGCGCGTCCAAAGGGGCCAATCTTTCCACCGAAGCGGGCGGCCTGGTCACCGAGATTCATTTCGAATCGGGTAAAAATGTGCGCAAAGGGCAATTGCTGGTCGACCTGAATTCTGCTCCGCTACGCGCTCAGCTGGCTCAATTGCAGGCTTCGGTGCATCTTGCCCAAGTCAATTACCGCCGGGATCTCGCCCAGTTGAAAATCCAGGCTATCAGTCAGGCGGTGGTCGATACCGATGCTGCAAACCTGAAGATCGCACAGGCGCAAGCGGCTGCCCAGGCAGCGACGATCGACCAGAAAGCGATACGAGCGCCCTTTTCCGGCCGGCTGGGGATCCGGCAAATCGACCTCGGACAGTATATTGCGCCTGGCGCCACGATCGTCAGCCTGCAAAAGCTGGATCCGCTGTATGTCGACTTTACGCTGCCGCAAACGGAAATCGGCCTGATCCATCTCGGCGATAAAGTAGCCATACAGACCAATGCACTGGCAGACAAAAATTTTACCGGCGTAGTGTCCGCCATAGAACCGCAGATCGACACCGCTACGCGCAATCTCAAGGTGCGAGCCAGCATTCGCAATCCTGATGGCGTATTGCTGCCAGGTCTTTTTG
>JAJYPZ010000124.1 GCA_021794855.1 Pseudomonadota bacterium
AAAACGCGTCGTCGCCTATCCGCATTTATCGCTGGCCGGAGGCGCGATCAAGGGCTGGGACAAGCGCAACCCGTTCTATTTTCATTTGCTGCAAAGTCTCGCTCAGCATTACGGTTTCGATCTGGAAACGCCGTTCGCCGAATTGCCGGAGGCAATCCGCGATTTACTGCTCAACGGCAGCGGCAAGGAGCAAATCGCATTTCAATATCCCGACGAACGCCGCACCCGTTCGCATGCCTTCGAAGGCATACTGAAGATCCTCGCGCGCCGTTATAAAGACACCGATTCCAGCGCCGTGCGCGAAGAGCTGGCCAAATACCTCAATAGCCGGCTTTGTCCCGGTTGCGAAGGGACGCGGCTGCGCCTCGAAGCGCGCAACGTCTTCGTCGCCGGCAAAAGTATTTATGCGCTCTCCGCCCTGCCGCTCGAACAATCCCTGGCGTTTTTCGAATCGCTCACCCTCGCGGGCAGCAAACAGACCATCGCCGATCGCGTCATCAAGGAAATCGTCGCACGGCTGCAATTCCTCAACAATGTCGGCCTCGCCTACCTGTCGCTGGACCGCTCGGCGGAAACGCTGTCGGGCGGCGAAGCGCAGCGCATACGGCTGGCCTCGCAGATCGGATCGGGATTGACCGGGGTGATGTACGTACTGGACGAACCGTCGATCGGACTGCATCAGCGCGATAACGACCGTTTGCTGGAAACGTTGCGCCGCCTGCGCGATCTGGGGAATTCGGTCATCGTGGTCGAACACGACGAAGACGCCATACGCAGCGCGGATCACGTCGTCGATATGGGGCCGGGTGCAGGCGTCCACGGCGGCCATGTCGTGGCCAGCGGCACCGCCGCCGAAATCATGGCGCATCCGGCCTCGCTGACCGGCGAATATCTGTCCGGACGACGCAAAATCGCGATTCCCGCTCAGCGCCGCGCTCCCGATCCCGAACGGCAACTGGTGCTCGCCGGCGCGACCGGCAACAATCTCAAAAACCTGACGCTGACGCTGCCGGCCGGATTGCTGGTCTGCGTGACCGGCGTATCCGGCTCGGGCAAATCCACCCTCGTCAACGATACGCTGTATGCCGCCATGGCGCGGCATCTGTACGGTTCTGCGGCAGAACCCGCGCCGTTTGCGACGATAGACGGACTGGCACTGTTCGACAAAGTCATCAATATGGACCAAAGCCCGATAGGGCGCACGCCGCGCTCCAATCCGGCAACCTATACCGGCCTGTTTACGCCGGTGCGCGAACTGTTTGCCGGAGTGCCCGCCGCCCGCGAACGCGGTTACAGTCCGGGCCGCTTTTCCTTTAATGTCAAGGGCGGTCGCTGCGAAGCCTGTCAGGGCGACGGCGTAGTCAAGGTTGAGATGCATTTTCTGCCCGATATTTTCGTCCCTTGCGATGTCTGTCAGGGCAAGCGCTACAATCGCGAAACGCTGGAAATTCAGTACAAAGGCAAAAATATCGCCGATGTGCTGGCGCTGACGGTCGAGAATGCGTATCTTTTTTTCTCGGCCGTGCCGATACTGGCGCGCAAACTGCAAACCCTGCTCGACGTCGGGCTAGGCTATATTCAGCTCGGGCAGGCAGCGACGACCCTGTCGGGCGGCGAAGCGCAACGCGTCAAACTGTCGCTGGAGCTTTCCAAGCGCGACACCGGCCGAACCTTGTATATCCTCGACGAACCCACCACCGGCTTGCATTTCCACGATATCGACATGCTGCTCAAAGTCATGCATCGCCTTGTCGATCAAGGCAATACCGTCGTCATCATCGAACATAATCTGGATGTCATCAAAACAGCTGACTGGATTATCGACATCGGCCCCGAAGGCGGTAACCAGGGCGGTTATATCGTTGCCGCCGGTACGCCCGAACGCATTGCAGGTGATTCCAATAGTTACACCGGTCGCTATCTCAGACCTTTACTTACGTAATCTTATATTTATTATGCATATTCAGTACACGCTGGCCGACATCAAGAAGACCTTCCCCGCTATTTTTTATGAGCGCGGTCTGGCGATTTTCGAACAACACCGGATCAATCACGTCAGTCTGGACGACACCGACCATGCCATCGTAGCCGAAGTTCAAGGCAGCCGGGCATTGCCTTATCACGAGCGCATCTATTTGCAGATGCGCAACGGCAAACTGATCATCGACGGCGCGTGCGATTGCCCTATCGGACGCAATTGCAAACATGTGATTGCAGTGCTGATCCATACCTTGCATACGCCGCCGAGCCTGATCTCCGTCATCCCCGACGAAAAACCTGACAACCCGGAACGCAACATCGAAACGAACTTGAACACAGCCGATTTTCCGGCGCTGAGCTGGCTCGAACAAATCAGCGAAACGCTGGCGGAAATCGATGCGCCGGATTATCCGCCGAACGAAACCTATCGCCTGCTCTATGTACTGACCCCGGCTTATTATGGGACGGGGCTGAGCGTCCGTCTTATGCGCGCCCGCCTCAAAAAAGACAATACTTTCGGCAAAGCGATGCGATATACCCAGTTTTTTGAAGTCGCCATGGGGCGCGGCGGCAATGTGGCCAGCGCGCAGGACAGGCTGCTGTGCGCCCGTATCTTTCAGTGCAATCCGCAGTCGCCCAACGATCCCAAAATCAGCGGACCGACAAGCGGCGGCCTGTTGCAGGAATTGATCGCGAACGGACGGACTTACTGGAATGACAGCACCAATCCTCCTTTGGTGCTGGCCGAACCCCGCGATTGCACGCTGACATGGATCGCCGACGATGACGGTAATCAGCAACTAGGGGTAAACCTGCTCGAGCACGAACAGGTACTTGCGGTCGTACCGCCCTGGCGCCTCGATACCCGGACCTTTCGGTGTGGCGAATTACGTACCGGTTTGAGCGATGCGCTGGCCAGCGTGCTATTGCAATCGCCCGCCATTCCCAACAATCTGCTGCCTCAGGTATCGAATTCACTGAAACAGCAGTTGCCCGATATTTCGTTGCCCGAACCTACCCCGCTGCTCAGCCGCCAACTGGATGACGTGCCCCCAAATCCGGTACTGATTTTACTGGAACTGCCCGTAAATCTCGGCTCGCACTGGAAACGACGGGAGGAGGCCAGCGTACATTATCTGCCGGCCGCCCAACTCGCCTTCGAATATCACGGCATACGCATTTCCAGTCATGTTGCCGGCAATAGCGTCAGTCAACGGCGCGACAACATACGCTGCAATGCCAATCGCGATCCGGTACAGGAACTCGAATTCACCAAACAACTGCTCAGCAATACCGATTTATCGCTGATCCAGCAGATTTTCCCGGCAATCGCCATTACTCCGGCGCAAATGGCCGCGTATAGTTTTGCTCAACCCGGCGAATGGCTGAACTTCATGATCGAAGATCTGCCGAGATTGCAGGAATCAGGCTGGACCATCGATACCCAACCGGATTTTCCTTACCGCGTTGCCAATGTCAACGACGACATCAGCGTGGATATAGAGGAAAAATCCGATACCGACTGGTTCAGTCTCGACCTGGGCATAGAAGTGGATGGCGAGCGGATCAGCTTGTTGCCGATTTTAACCCAAACCTTTCAGCAATATACGCCGGACCAGATCCGCGAACTGACCAATCCCGACATCGACAGCAAACGCAAACTGGTCTGCATGCTGCCGGACAAACGCATGCTCGCGTTGCCCTTGCAGCGCATACAGGGCATATTATCGGTATTAATCGAATTATTCGACAGCAGCGCCAAGTTGACACCCGACGGCAAACTTGAACTCAATACTCTACATGCCACACGCCTTGCCGAACTGGAAGCCAATGCACGGCCGCGTTGGCTGGGTGGAGAACGGCTGCTGGCATTAGGCCACAAACTGCGCAGTTTCGAAGGCATAACTCCGGTTCCGCTACCGCTCGGTCTGAAGGCGGATTTACGCGGCTATCAGCAGGAAGGGCTCAACTGGCTGCAGTTTTTACGCGAGTACGGACTGGCCGGCATACTGGCCGACGACATGGGGTTGGGAAAAACGCTGCAGGCGCTTGCGCATTTGCTGGTCGAAAAACAGTCGGGACGCGCCGACCTGCCCAGCCTGGTCATCGCACCGACCAGTCTGATGTTCAACTGGCGCGCGGAAGCCGCCCGCTTCACGCCCAGCCTGCGGGTGTTGCTGTTGCACGGAGTCGATCGCAAACAGTATTTCGACCAGATCCAGGATTACGATCTGATTCTGACCACTTATCCGTTACTGGCGCGCGACAAGGAGTTTCTGACCGCGCAGCAATTTCATCTGCTCATCCTCGACGAGGCGCACGCGATCAAGAACCCGAAAGCGCTGTCTACCCAAATCGTCCATCAGATTCAGGCGCGATATCGCGTCGCGCTCACCGGCACGCCGATGGAAAACCATCTCGGAGAATTGTGGTCGCTGTTTCATTTTCTGTTGCCGGGTTTTCTCGGCAGCGCCGAAGCGTTCAAGCGCCAATTCCGTACGCCGATAGAAAAACACGACGACAAGCAGCGCAGCGCCGCTCTGGCGCAACGCATCAAACCGTTCATGCTCCGGCGCACCAAAGCGCAGGTCGTGACCGAACTGCCGGCCAAGACCGATATTATCCGCAGTTGCGAGCTGGTCAGCAGCCAGCGCGATTTGTACGAATCCGTACGCACCGTCATGCAGGACAAGATACGGCGCGAAATTGATGCCAAGGGCTTCAAGAAAAGCCAGATCGTCATTCTGGACGCGTTGCTGAAACTGCGCCAGGTCTGCTGCGATCCGCGCCTGCTCAAACTCGCCGCCGCGCGCAAGGTGCACCAATCGGCCAAGCTCGACATGCTGACTTCCCTCCTGCCAGACATGATAGAAGAAGGCCGGCGCATTCTGCTGTTTTCTCAATTCACCTCGATGCTCGATCTGATCGAACC
>JAJYPZ010000125.1 GCA_021794855.1 Pseudomonadota bacterium
GGGATCGCCCACCGGTCAACCGACCGGACCGATCCTCTACCAAGCTCCGATGGCGGCTAGCACTTGAACGGTGCAACACGGATTGCATTTGATAGGGAACTTTAGCTCGCTTGCGATGGGATTGGCATTGCTCTGCATAAATCGTTAATAAAGTACCCAAATCCCTCCCGGGATCGAAACCCTTAAAGGCAACGGCAAAGAGAAATCGGGAAGAAGGATCATGAGGCAAGCGGGGTGCTGTTTTGTTTTTTAGGGGAAAGCATGGTAATGCTGACACCCGCAATGACCAGCGCTCCGCCGACAAGTTGTACGCCGCTCGGCAATTTACCCATGATTGCGACGACGAGCAGGGCGAATACGGGTATCAGATTCATGAACAGCGCGGTTCCGCCCGCTCCCAGGTGAGCAATGCCGGTATTCCAGAACAAATAGGCGAGTACGGTTCCTCCGGTAGCCATGAGCAGCAATGCGATGCCGGCATTGATGCCCGGCGCAACCAGAATCTGGGTTGAGAATAAGGCTGTGCCCAGAAGCATGACGGCCCCGGCAGTCATTACCCAGGCAGTATTGGTCAAGGCGGAAAGTTTGGGCATAGCGCTGCGGCTGATGACATTGTAGAATGCCCAGGCGACATTGGCGCCGAGCATCAGGATGTCGCCCTGGACGATTTGCAGATGCATCAGATGCTTGAGGTCGCCGCCGGAAATGACGACGATAACGCCGAACAAGGCCAGCGGCAACGAGATGAGAAGTCTGGCCGAAGGCCGTTCGCCTAGCGCGACGGCGGCCAGCAACGTGGTCAGTAACGGGTTGGTGGCCATGATCAGCGCGGCATCGCCGGCGCTGGCTGTACGCATCGCAGCGAAAAATAGCAGATTGAAACCGCAGATGCCGATAGCGCCTATCAATAAATAGACCGGTGCATGCCGACGCAACGCAGAAAGCAGATCTTCCTTACGCCAGAGGGCATACACAATCATGATTAAAGCGGCAATAGAAAAGCGTAGCGCAGCGGCCCAAAGAGAGGGAATGTCACGCAGAATCGGGCCGGCCAGGGCAAAATTCGCCCCCCAGAAAAAGGTCGAGATGAGTACGACAAGGTAAACTGATCGGGTTTTCATGGCTAATACTGAGAATGTTTTCGATGCGTGCAGTCTAAAGTAAGCATGGAAGCCGCACAAATCAGACTTTCTGCTATATGGATTAAGAAAAACTAATGGCGCGACGCTTACCTTCCCTGAATGCCTTACGCGCTTTCGAAGCCGTGGCCAGGCATCGATCTTTCGCGCGGGCAGCGGAAGAATTGCATGTCACTCCGGCCGCAGTGAGTCAGCTTGTCAAGCAACTGGAACTGCATTTAGGTATCAACCTGTTTTCACGGGGCAAAACGCTGGAGCTCAATGAAACCGCCGGACAGGTGCTGCCTTTGATCACGGACGGCTTCGATCAACTGGAGCGCGCAGTCGATCACTTGCGTAAAGACCACAATAGCGGGACATTGACCGTATCCACGCCGCCGGTTTTTGCACAACGCTGGCTGATCCCGCGGCTGGACGATTTCCAGGCTCGTCATCCCGATATTGAATTGCGGCTGCTCGCTACGCGTCGTATGGTCGATTTCATGCTTGAAGATGTGGATGTCGCCGTCCGATTCGGCGCCGGCAATTATTCGGGTTTGTTCAGCGAACGGTTGATGCGGGAGACGATCATACCCGTTGCATCGCCAGCTCTGGCTGCCGACATCCATAATCCGGCAGAATTGGTTAATTGTATCTTGCTGTACGATGATGCCTACGAGTGGGATCCTGCATTTCCCGATTGGGAAAGCTGGCTGGTTTCATTGAATGTTCCGGTTGTCCAGCCTTTGCGCATACGTCATTTCAGCGAGGTTAATCTGGCGATACAGGCGGCAATGAGCGGCTTGGGGGTTGCCATGGCCTGGCGCAGTCTGGTGCTCGAGGAATTGCGCAGCGGCAAGCTGGTGCATTTGTTCAATGCCGTATTACCTACAAATCGGGCGTATTATCTGGTGACACTGGAACATCGGCGAGAAAGCGGGAAAATTAAAGCTTTTCGCAATTGGTTACAGGAGCAGGCAATTTTGCAGGTAAAATCGGATAATGCAGACAAAGAACGAATATAGCAAGATTGACGTTGTTCGTTATTTGCGGGTATTATACTTGATAAAATTAGTCGGTTATTTAATCTGTCAGGAGTAATGAAAATGAGTGTGCAAGATACGATACGCGAACAGGTGACGGGTCACAAAGTAGTTCTGTACATGAAAGGCACGCCTCAATTTCCGCAATGCGGATTTTCTGCCAATGCAGTGCAATTGCTGAAGGCCTCGGGTGTGAACGATCTGTTTACCGTCAATGTACTGGCCGATGCTGAAATCAGGCAAGGAATCAAGGAATATGCGAACTGGCCAACTATTCCGCAATTGTATATCAACGGTGAATTCGTCGGCGGTTCAGATATCATGAAGGAAATGTTCGAAAACGGCGAACTTAAAACGCTGATTGCAGCGGAATGACAGCAAGCGGCAAAATTTTTGAGAAGTATTGTGGCAGAATTGTTATGCGATATGTATAAAAATCGTAGAAATTGGTAATATATGCAAGTTATGTGCAAAGATAAAAACCATATCCGGTTTAATCTCGGCATTTGACGTACACTGCGTTGTTTTATCTTAATGTTTATTTTCAGGAGTAATATATGATCAAAATGTCCGCATACAAAAAATCTTCCCTGGCAGGTGTTGCGATACTGAGCGTTGCCTTATTGGGCGGTTGTGCCAGTACCGGCGAAGTGAATAAAGCGCAATCGACCGCACAGCAAGCTGCCGATAAAGCAGATCAGGCCAACGCGGCCGCGGCAGCTGCGAAAACGTCAGCCGATCAGGCTGCACAGAAAGCCGACCAGGCTAACGCTACTGCAGAACAGGCGAAATCGACAGCGGACGCGGCCAAAGCCGAAGCTGACAAAGCGATGCAGGAAGTGGACGATCTGGCGCAGAAGATTGACCGCATGTTCAAGAAAACCATGCAAAAATAATTGCTCATGGATAGCAGCGGACGGAAATGCGTACGTATTTCCGTCGCTGCCGTTGTGTAGTGCCCGATTGAACTAAAGCGGCAAGTTAACGGATGACGACCTTGGTGCCTATATGCAGCCAGCGTTTCAGTAGCCCGATTTCATGATTGGTAACCGCAACGCAACCGTCAGTCCAGTCGACCGCATCCTGAACTCTGGGGTTGCCGCTGCCCAATCCATGGATGCCGATCTGACCGCCAAGACCGGTATTTTGCGGTGGTAAAGTATGATGCCGGAAAGCGACGATAAACCGGTTGAACTCAGTTTCCGTAATGACACCGTCTATATAAGCGCGGATAGTCAGGTCGGGGCCGGGATAATCCAGCCCGAAAAAAGTACCGAAGCGGCTATGCCGATTAATCCACGCGATATGAAACGTCCCCAGCGGCGTAGTGTCGTCGCCTCGCAGATGTTCTTTTGCGGTGCCGCCGCTGCCGATGGCGATGTTGTTAAAGCGAGCCATAACTTTATCGTTAGCCGAGAATACCGTAAGACTGTTGCTTTCGGTATCTACGAGCACCCAGGGTTGCGATTCATCTGCCCGGCTTGCTGCAGGAATGCTGAACATTACAGCGACGAATAAAATATAGATTAACGTTTTCAATGCATTGCCCTGGAAATGAGCCGGACCAACCACGCATGTTTAAAAATCCTGTCAGCCATAAGTCCCATATACTATTCTTTAAGGATGCCAGGCCATTTGTTTGTCCGGCACATCAATCATGATCCCGCGCTTATTATACGCTGACTATATTTCCTTATGCCGTCTGTCTGCCGCGCGCTTGCTGATACTGTTATTGGCAAGCTGGTCGATTGCTGGATGGGGAGCGACTTTCCTCCTGCCTGTGGACGGCAGCAATATGGTTGGACGTATCAGGGTAATCACGCCGGATCCCGACAATACCATGCTGGATATCGCTCGTCATTATGATCTCGGCTATAACGAAATTACGGCGGCAAATCCTGGCGTATCGATCTGGTTGCCGGGTGCCGGAGCACGCATCATCGTTCCCACCGAATTTATTCTTCCGCCGCGCCCATGGACCGGCATAATCATTAATATCGCACAGCGCCGGCTTTATTATTTCCCTCCGCCCAAAGGTAAAGAACCGGCGACGGTGATAACGTTCCCAACCGGGATTTCGCGTCCCGGCTGGTCTACGCCGCTAGGTAAAACCCGCATCATCGCCAAATTCAAGGATCCTTCATGGATCGTTCCTAAGGACATTGTGGCGGAACATCGCAGTAAGGATAATCCCAATTTTCCCGATTACTTCCCGCCGGGGCCGAATAATCCGATGGGAATGCTGGCACTCGAAACCGGATTTTCAGAAATTTATATACACGGCACTAACCGACCGTGGGGCGTCGGCATGCGCGTGAGTCACGGCTGCGTGCATCTTTATCCGGAAAACGCTGCCTCTTTGTTTTCCTCAGTACGGGTGGGGACCCCCGTGACTATCATCAACCAGCCGTTTTTAGTCGGAATGAATAAAGGAATGCTGTATCTGAGTGCGGCCAAGCCGGTATCCGAGTACCCCGGCAGTCAGATGAGTCCGGCGAATCAGGCCGCGCAGGCAGTAGTCGATTACCTGACCCGACACGCTGGCAGCGTGCCCGATATCGACTGGGATCGGATCAGACAAGCCGCCGATTCCGAGTCGATTATTCCGGTGCCGATCGGCGCAGGCGCGCCTACGCTGGATCAGCTCATCGACGCAATACAGCCGGAAAAGTACGACTATGCGCCTTACGGGATCGATGCCAACGATGCGGGACAGCCGGT
>JAJYPZ010000126.1 GCA_021794855.1 Pseudomonadota bacterium
ATAGCCGTGCAGCCCTCAATGTGCAGCTGGCCGAATTTGCCGCCGTTTTGCACAGCGCACAATCCGAGTTTCTCAGCAAGACATTGCAAACGCTGGCGGAACAGGGGCGCGCCGAACAAACACTGATCCAGACCACCTTGCAGCAGGCCAGCGGTCAGCTTGCCGCCTCCGTCGAATCGCTGGCTAAGGGCGTAGACAGCCGGCTGGCGGAAATTTCTGGTAAAGTCGCCGAACGATTGGACGAAGGCTTTAAAAAAACCAATGAAACCTTTGCCAGCGTCATGGCGCGTCTCGCCACCATCGACGAAGCGCAAAAGAAAATCGACGGCCTCACCACCAATGTCGTTACATTGCAAGCCTTGCTGGGAGATAAACGCTCGCGCGGCGCTTTCGGCGAAGTCCAGCTCGAAGGCCTGGTGCGCAATATCCTGCCGCCCGACGCTTACCTTTTTCAGGCCACGCTAACCAACGGCAGCCGTGCCGATTGCGTGCTCATATTACCCGACCCCACTGGCCGGGTGTCGGTCGACGCCAAATTTCCGCTGGAAAATTACCATCGCATGTGCAACCGCGAAAGCGCCGAATCGGACCGCGTTTTGGCGACACGGGCGTTCAAAGCCGACATCAGGAAACACGTCGACGATATTGCGTCCAAATACATCATCGACGGCGAAACCTCCGACGGAGCGGTCATGTTTATCCCCGCCGAAGCCGTGTTTGCCGAAATTCACGCCTATCATTCCGATGTCGTCGAATACGCCATGAATCGGCGCGTATGGATCGTCTCGCCGACCACGCTGATGGCGGTGCTCAATACGGCGCGGGCCGTCATCAAGGACGTAGAAACCCGTCGTCAGGTACACATCATCAAAGACGAACTCTCCAAACTCGGCAAAGAATTCGGCCGTTTCGACGCGCGCATGAAGAAACTGGCCGACCATATCCGGCAAGCTCACGAAGACGCCGCCGAAGTTCATACTACCAGTCAGAAAATCAGCCGGCGATTCAGCCAGATTGAATCCGTCGACCTGGAGCATCTGCGGCCTGCGCCATCTTTGCTGCCGGACGACGAATAAGGAAATCCCGCATGACCGAACTCGTCGAACTGATGCGCGCCAAACTTAATACCGAAACTGCCAAAGCCGATTGGACAGAATTGCAGCCCTTCTTTGCCAAGGGACTACTGATCCGCGTCGATAGCCAGCTCGATCTGATCGAAGTCGCAGCCCATATCGCCTGCGACAAGGCGGAAACGGTAAAAAACTGGATGACGGACGGCAAGCTCGTCAAACTTGAAGACGAGACGGCCGCCGACTGGCAAGTTCGCAAGCCGGCCATCTGGACGGTCGTCGTCGCACCCTGGATACTGGTTCAGGAACGCGTTCATTGAGTGTGGCTATCCTTCCGGACTATTTAACCTGCCCTATCCCGCATGTCGCCCCGTAAGCCCGACCGAACCACGCTGACCTTGCTGCTGGCGGGGCTCGCAACGCTGGGGCCGTTCTCCATCGACACCTACATGCCATCGTTTCCGGCGATCCAGGCCAGTCTGCACGCGTCGCCGCTGCAACTGCAGCAAACCCTGAGCGTATATCTGTTTTGCTTTGCCGCCATGATGCTGTTTCACGGCTCGCTGTCGGATTCGTACGGCAGACGCCCCATCATCCTGGTCTCGCTAATCGCGTTCATCCTGACTTCCATCGCCTGCGTCTTCGCCGCCGATATCCGGGTACTGATACTGTTTCGCGGCTTGCAAGGGTTGTCCGCGGGCGCCGGCATGATCGTCGGACGCGCCATGATCCGCGATTTATACTCAGGGCCGGAAGCGCAGCGACTGATGTCGCATATCACCATGATGTTCGGCCTTTCTCCCGCCGTTGCGCCAATCATCGGCGGCTATCTGCAAATCTGGTTCGGCTGGCAATCGGTATTTATTTTCATGGCGCTGCTCGGACTGCTGCTGCTGATATTGAGTTATTATTATTTACAGGAAACCCATATGCACGATAAACGGCAACGGTTTTCCTTCAAGCCGCTGATCAATAACTATCATCAGGTTGCCAGCCATCCGCATTTTTTATTGCTGGCCGTGACCATCGCGCTGAATTTTGCCGGCTTTTTCCTTTATATCGCCTCAGCGCCCGTCTTCGTACTGAATATTCTGCATTTGCATGAGAACCAGTTTGCCTGGCTCTTTATTCCCGCCATATCCGGCGTTATCTTCGGCGCATTTCTATCCGGACGTCTGGCGGGACGGGCAACGCCACAGCAAACTGTCGCCTATGCGTACGGTTTGCTATTGACCGCCGCCATCCTCAACCTTGCCTATACCAGCCTGTTTACTCCCAGTTGGCCGTGGGCGGTTTTACCCATCAGCCTGTACGGCATGGGTATGTCGCTCGCCATGCCGAGTATTACCCTGCTTGCGCTGGATCTGTTTCCCCAACATCGCGGACTGGTTTCCTCCATGCAAGGCTTCGTCCAGACCATGCTCAACGCTGTCGTGGCCGGCGTAATTTCGCCGCTGCTATCGTTCTCGCCGATCTATCTGGCTTTGGGAATGGCGGTATTTTTACTGTCGGGTCGCACGGTCTGGGCGATTTATCGCCGGATTCGATAGCTCGCTCATTTCGGTTGCTGGCGAGCAGTCTGAGTCAGTTTGGCATATTCGGCGACGGTGAGACCAACAATCAGCACATCGAATAATGTCAGCATGACAAAACCGGCCGAAACAGCGATAACGGCCATATGATAAAGTTGATACCCAATGAAGATCAGAGTCAGAACGATTAACCCCGGATAAGCCCATAATCGTCCGCGCAGTATTTCAATTACGATAACCAGTTTGGCGATGCCGTGAGCCAACAGGTAAATGGCCGCAAAAACAATGGTGTTTTCGTGAAAATGCGCGAGCCAATGCAGGATGTGCGTATCGACGAAATCGGTGGGATCTTCCCGCAATTCCGGAGCAAAAAGAATAGCAGCCCATGCCTGCAACCAATGAGGATTCACAAAAAGCAACCACAAACCGCCTCCCGTTTCCCCCACACCGTCGATCGCTTTCAATGCCAGACCTAATTCAAACGCTTTATCCAGCGTAGTCCCGTTACGAAAATCGGTTAACATACTATCTGCTCGTTACAAACCAGCTTACATCGTAACATTTCGGGAAGATATGAGAAACCCGGATTGATCGTCGCAACCGTTTGCCTTAGTCTTGGTCTCTCTCATTATTCGACCAGGTATTAAAGATTTTCTTAAAATTCGCCGTTAAGACTATATGTCGGCAACTCAGGCATAAATGTATGTATTGTGTTTAACTGAAAGGAAATGCCATGTCCTCAATTAGTGCTATCGCATCGCAAAGCAATCCTGTAATGTCTACCAATCTCAGCCCTTCGACAAAACAGGCACCTGTCAAGGACGGAGACGGCGACCACGGCGTAGAGGCTAGCGCCAAAGTCGCCGCGCCAGTCGCCCCATCAGTCGGAACTACGCCTGCACCTGGCCAACCCGGCGCGATCATCAATACCACTGCTTGAGTTTTTTACCGCGAATCTCCCTGACTCGCAACAGAGTCAGGATCGTATTTTATTTTTCGAGCGGAGTTTTTATCGCTGAGTGCTGCGGGCCGATCTCGCCTGTTGAGCAGATTCCTGGCTTCGATCATTACTTCAGTAGCTGTCAAACCGATAGGCCCGATGCCCTGTTCGAGCAAGCTGTCGGCCGCCGCACCATGCAAATAGACAGCAAGTTGCAGGGCAGCGAACGGACTTAATCCTTGCGCCAGTAAGGCCGCTATCATACCGGTCAGTACATCTCCCGTTCCAGCACTGCTCAAACCCGCATTTCCGGTCGGATTGATCCGTACTTCTCCTTCCCGGGACACGCAAATACTACCAGCCCCTTTTAATACCACATAGGCGCGATACTGTTCAGCCAGAGTTAGAGCAGCCGCTCGTCGGTCACTTTGCACAGTACGAGTATCGCTACCCAAAAGCAATGCAGCCTCGCCGGGATGCGGTGTCAACAGGCAAGGAGCAGAACGCAGGGCTAGACAGTTTTTTAGCGATTGCGATCCCGCCAGCAGATTCAGGGCATCGGCGTCCAATAGTAGAATAGCTTCCGTTTGCATTGCAAGGTCCAGGCAATACCGCGCCCGTTCCGAACGGCCGAGGCCGGGTCCGACTGCAAAAACGGTCAATTGCTGATTCAGCAATAGTTCCGGATCATGCCACATCAATTCCGGATGCAGTATATCCAGTGTCATGTTATCCGCAAGACTGGCGGCATATACTTTGCCTGCGCCGAGATGAAGCGCGGCGCGAGCGCAAAGCAATACGGCACCTATCATTCCGGGAGCTCCGCCGAGGATGCCCGCCACACCGAAATCGCCTTTATGGCTATCGGATTTCCGGGCAGGGAGGGCTTGCAGAATGGTCGAACCGATCAGAGGGAAATCAGGCCCATTATTGTTGGGTGTCATGAGGTCACCTTAACTGCAGCAAAAGATTACCGCTTCAGCAGCATTTCGAATTCGGCTGGCGGAACCGGTCTGGAAAAGAAATATCCTTGTCCGTAATCACAGCCTGCCGCCAATAGAAGATTACGCTGGACCTCTGTTTCGATCCCTTCCGCCACCACTTTCAGGCCGAGCTTATGTGCCATCACGATAATCGCTTCGCAAAGCGCCATGTCGTTGGGGCTGCTTTCCAGTTCGCGCACGAAAGTCTGATCGATTTTGAGAAAATCGATATCGAATTTCTTCAGATAGGAAAGCGAAGAATAGCCAGTGCCGAAATCGTCCAGCGAGATGCATACGCCTGCATTGCGTAAAGCCCGTAATTGATGAATGATCGCAGTAC
>JAJYPZ010000127.1 GCA_021794855.1 Pseudomonadota bacterium
GCCTATTTCTACCCGGGCCGGCAATGTCAGCACTATCGAATACAAGCGTTATCCCGACGAATGGACGAGCTTTCCGCTCAATATCGAGTCCGCCGACGAAATGATGGAGACCCTGCAGCGCGTCAGCGATACTCGCCGCGTCGACAAGGATGAAGCCGAAAAATACGGCCTGTACCGCTCCCAGGATGCGGATTCGCTATTGAATGTCGCGGCCGACGGCACTGTCGAGATTCCGCAATGGCGACATGCCATGATCAACTTTCCCCACCCTTTGTTGCAAAAAGGACTGGTCATTCTCGATACGCCAGGCTTGAACGCCATAGGCACCGAACCTGAACTCACGCTGAATCTTCTGCCCAATGCGCATGCGATCGTATTTATCCTGGCGGCTGATACCGGGGTCACCAAATCCGATATCGAAATCTGGCGCAACCATATCGCCTCCATGCAAGGGGGGCATCGCGGCCATCTGGTCGTTCTGAACAAGATCGACGGCTTATGGGACGAACTGAAATCGCAGACCGAAATCGACAACGAACTGCAGAAGCAGGTAATTTCATGCGCCAGCATGCTTCAGCTGGAAGCTGGGCAAATTTACCCCGTGTCGGCACAGAAAGGTCTGCTTGCGAAAATCAGCGGCGACCCGGTCTTATTGGCCAGAAGCCGTTTATCCGAACTGGAATTTGCGTTGAGCGATCAACTCATTCCTTCGAAGCAGGATATCGTGCGCGACAACACTGCCGGTGAAATGGGAGACCTGATCACCAATACGCACGAGTTATTGAATTCGCGCCTGATCAACATCGACGACCAGTTGGAGGAGCTGACCGGTTTACGCGGCAAAAATGAAGAAGTCGTGCAGCACATGATGAGCAAAATCGAAGAAGAAAAAGCGCAGTTTGAAAAGGGTTTGCAGCAATTTCATGCCTTGCGTAGCGTATTTTCGCATCATTCCAATGAACTGTTCAGCTATCTCGGGATGGACCGCATCAAAAACGAAGTGCGTAAAACCCGCATCGCCATGGAAAATAGCCGCTTCAGCGCCGGATTGCGCAGCGCAATGGGCACGTTTTTTGGCAACGTAAACAAAAATGTCTCCCAGTCGGCAAAAACCATAGAAGAAATCAAGGCCATGATGGCTGCCATGTACAAAAAATTCAGCACCGAGCATGGGTTGACCGAAGTCTCGCCGCCCACTTATTCCACTTTCAAGTATAAAAAAGAAATGGAACGGCTGGAAGACAGCTATAACAAGCATTTCAATACACTGTTCAACATGCTGACCAATGAACAATATACGCTGACGGCCAAATTTTTCGAAACCCTGGCCAGCCGCGTCATCAATATCTACGAAGTCGCCAATCGCGAAGCGGATAGCTGGCTAAAAGCCATGATGTCGCCCATGGAAACACAAGTTCGCGAACATCAGATGCAGTTGCGGCGGCGGCTGGAAAGCATCAAGCGTATTCATAAGGCGACCGATACGCTGGAAGACCGCATTGCAGAATTGCAGGAAATGCGCGTTAACATCAATGACCAGTTGCTGGCGCTGAAACGCTTGCACTTCGATGTGGAACAAGCATTGACAGCGGCATTGCCGGACGCGGCCACGCTGGCGGCCTGAGCCGGTCCACCGCCTAAGCCGGTGCCGACGGACGCCAGTCGCCGTCGGTGGGGTGCGTAACAGCAGCTTCATAGACTATCTGTCCTTCGACCAGCGTGTACATCACCGCGCCCTGCATTTCGTAACCCAGAAAAGGCGTATTTTTACCCTGGCTTTTCAATGCCGCTGCCTCGACGCGCCAGCGCGATTCCTGATTGAAAATACAGATATCCGCCGGATGTCCTACGGCCAGATGGCCCGCATCGAGTCCGAGTATTTTCGCAGGCTGCAGCGTTATTCGCGCCAGTGCTTCGAGCAGACCGACGCGAGCTTCCGCAGCCCATTTCAACGTCAGGGGCAACAGCAGTTCCAAGCCGGTTGCACCCGCCTCCGCCTCGCCAAACGGCATTTGCTTCGCGTCGTCGTCGACTGGCGTATGATCCGAGCATAGAGCGTCTATCGTACCGGCAGCCAGCGCATTGCGTATCGCATCGCGATCCCGGGTGGAGCGTAGCGGGGGCACCAGATGATAATTCGGATCGAAATACCCGATATCGATTTCCGTCAAATGCAGATGATTGATGCTGACATCGCAAGTAATGTCCAGGCCGTCCGCCTTGGCTGCTCTAACCATCTCTATGGACTGCGCCGAAGACAGACGGCATAAATGCACCCGTGCGCCTGTTTCCCGTGTCAGCAATAAAATCGTTGCCACCGCTATCGTTTCGGCACTGTGCGGAATGGCCGGCAATCCCAATCGCGTCGCGACGAATCCATCGTGCGCTACGCCGCCTTTGGCGAGATACGCATCCTGCGGCCGTAACCAGACTGTAAAGCCGAAGGTCGCGGCGTACTCCAGCGCCCGCACCAGTACCTGCGTATCGGTGATCGCCGCATCGGCCTGTGAAAAACCGACGCAGCCGGCATCGCGCAATTCCGCCATCTCGGTCAGACGCTCGCCTTCCAGTTTTTGCGTCAGCGCGCCGATAGGATACACGCGAGCCTGATTCAGGTTTTGCGCGCGGAATTTGAGCATTTCCACCAGTCCCGGCTCGTCCAGCGGAGGATCGGTGTCGGGCGGGCAAGCCAGACTGGTCACACCGCCTGCGCTGGCGGCCTGCATTTCCGATTCCAGCGTCGCCTTGTACTCAAAGCCCGGCTCGCGCAATCGCGCCGCCAGATCAACGAATCCCGGACACACGATGCAATGGGCGGCATCGATGATCCGGTCGGGATGAAAACCCCGCGGTTCGTTCCCGATCGCGGCTATTTTACCGGCAGCGACATACATATCCGCCATTTCATCCAAACCACTGTTCGGGTCAATCACACGGCCGTTTTTTATATGTATGTTCATGCTAATTTCCCGCCAACATGCTCATGACCGCCATACGCACCGCAATGCCATAGGTGACTTGCGGCAATATGACAGATTGCTTGCCGTCGGCCACTGCGGAATCGATTTCCACGCCACGATTCATGGGACCCGGATGCATGACGATCGCATCGGAACGCGCGTAAGCCAGCTTTTCCGCCGTTAGCCCGTAATATTTGAAATATTCCTGCGCGCTGGGTAAACGTGCGCCCCGCATGCGTTCATTTTGCAGGCGCAGAATAATAATGACATCGACATTCCTGAGTCCGGATTCCATATCATGAAATACGCGCACCCCCATTTGCTCTACCGCCGTCGGCAGCAACGTTTTTGGGGCTATCACCCGGACTTCCGGTACGCCCAGCGTAGTCAGCGCATGAATCTGGGAACGCGCAACACGCGAATGCAATACATCACCGACGATGGCCACGCACAGATTATGAAATTCTCCTTTATATTTGCGTATCGTAAACATATCCAGCAAACCCTGTGTCGGGTGTGCGTGACGGCCGTCTCCCGCATTGACGACATGTATATGCGGCGCAACGTGGCGTGCAATCATATGCGCCGCACCCGACTGCGCATGGCGCACGACAAACATGTCGGCCTGCATGGCGGCGAGATTATCGACGGTATCGAGCAAGGTCTCGCCTTTGCTCTGGCTCGATGCGCTGATATTCAGATTGATGACGTCGGCCGACAAACGTTTTGCGGCGATTTCGAAAGTGGTGCGAGTGCGGGTAGACGGCTCGAAAAACAAATTGAAAATAGCCTTGCCGCGCAATAGCGGGACCTTTTTGACTTCCTGTTCGTTAACGGCTATAAAGCCGTCCGCCGTATCGAAAATTTGCGCCAGGAGCGCCCGGGGCAGTCCGTCTATGGTCAATAAATGACGCAGACTGCCGTCGGCGTTAAGTTGCGGATTCTGACTCATGTAAGATTCACTAATTTCAAGCTTAAGGTAGCATCGTCATCCCGAATGAGATGAATGTGCTGGTGGGCGGGAACAGCCAGAACCGCACCGACGAAATTGGCCGCTATAGGTAATTGACGATCCCCGGCACGATCGATCAGCACCGCCAGCCGGATTTTAGCCGGACGGCCGTAATCGAACAAGGCATTCATCGCAGCGCGTACGGAACGGCCGGTATACAGCACATCGTCGACCAGCAAAATATCACGGCCTTCCACCTCGAAAGGTAAATGCGTCGGTTTAACCTGGGCATGCAAGCCGATCTGTTCGAAATCGTCGCGATAAAACGAGATATCCAGACTACCGTGCGGCATGGCGGGATCCAGCAAAGGATGCAGGCGATCGGCAGCCCAGACACCGCCGGTATGCATGCCGACCAGTACCGTTTCGGCAGTAAGACTGGGCGCAATCAGCGTTGCCAGATGCGCAATCAAATCGTCTGCATTGGGTAAGGCATTATCATGCATATTCCCGCCAGACCGAGCAATCAAGGCCATATAGCCAATATTGAATGACAAAATTATTCATTAACGTGCCCCGAGTTCATGCGCGCATTCCGGTTCATCAAAATAGTGTTGCAAGATTTCTTGCGCGGCGACCTGATCGAGCATCGCTTTTTGCTTACGGCCGTAGATACCGCTTTCATTCAATGCCATTGCCGCCGTTGCCGAACTGTAGCGCTCGTCTATCCATACGACACTGAGTCCGAAACGACCTGTTAGCCGATGCGCGAAACGCAGACAAGTCGGCGCAAACGCATGCGGACTGGCATCGTCATGATGCGGCATGCCCACTACCGCCAGCACCGGTTGCCATTCCGAGATCAATTCGGCTATACGCGCAAAACGCACCGCATTGAGTCCGCTCGCTATC